>JAOAHS010000043.1 GCA_026415135.1 Calditerrivibrio sp.
CCATGAAAATAAAGACAGGTTTTGAGATCATAAGTGATTTTTTGGGTAGGGGACATTACAATCTAATATATTTGGATACGAATTTCCCTTTACCTATAAAAGAATATGGTTATAAGCCTCCTTTAAGTAAGGATGATGCTATTACAGTTATGCTATCATCTGCTGTTTCAGGTGGTAATGTTATTGGTTTTTTCAATTCTGATATTAGGTTACATAATTTTGTAGAGCTTAGGGGTCTGGCGATTTTCGTTACTACAGAGCTGCCATCTGATCCTACTGTACCCATCATATTTTGCAGGGATATTAAGGATCTTCCTAAGAGGTATGAACTTGCTGTAAGTGTTTCAGAAGAGTTTAGAATACCTGTATTTTTGTGTGTAAATGCTAATGCCATCTTTAATTTTCTTGAGATTGATAATATAAATTTAACAACAGAAAGGGTTGCACCATATATTTCGCCTGAGATATTTAAAAAGCTAAAAGTTCATTACGACCAAAGTAAGTACAATGCAATCAATGATTTTTTGCAAAATAGACTATCCCCAAATTTTGAGGGTAATGGCACGATCTCTTTTAGGAAAGCTGATGGGAAGTTTTTAAGGTTTTTTGTTCCTTTTACAACCAAGATAGACTTTAATCTTGAACAAGAGTTGATCGATAAACCGGAGTTATATTTCTGGAAGAATATTCAAAAGGGTAAGCTGTTTCATTTTAGTTCATCTGTTAGCATAGATGGGGAAAAGAGGGTATTAAGGGATATATTCTGTCCCGGTTGTCCTATTTTGATGATATCTAAGAATATCCCATTTAATGACAGAATTTTGGTGACGGATATTCATTGCCCTACTATTTTTAGATATTTTGGTTTTAAAAAGCAGAGCTTAAAGGATGTGGTGGGGATGGTTATGCATGATAATCAGAAAAAAGTGTTTTTTGTTGGTAGGTTGTCAGCTCTGGATCAGGGGATATTCAACAATATTAAAAACCTAAATTATATTTTCCTTAATGATGGTGTTAAAAATATTTTTTCTATTCCGGTCATTTCCAGACCTTATAAGTTTAAAGATTTGAATACAGTTTTTCCTTATAGCTGTAATAATATCCCAAAAATAGGTAATTACAAAATTAATACTAAAAAGTGTGTGTGCTTTCATAAGAATGAGAGCCCCCATTGTGTTAGAGGTAGTCATTGCCCGGCAATTTATGAGTACAATGGTGCTGTAAGTATTAATGAAAAGTTTTGTAATGGTTGTAGACTTTGTTATATGAGTTGTCCCTATGGAGCAATAAAATGAACTATATCATACATATTATTGGGTTGGATAGACGGACGATAGATCTTGTCGTAAAACTATTTATTCATAGTGCCAGAGAAGCTGATTATATTGTGAGCGTTGAAGGTGCTTTTCCTGAAAATATTTTCGATGCAATAATGTATAAAGTTTTCCTTAAAGGAAGTGAAAAAAACAATGTTTGTAAAATTGTAGTTGATTTTGATAACGTTTGTATTACTGATGATGTGGATATATCACCAAATAAGTTATTGATTAACATTGATAAAAATTTATATCATTATTGGTATCTTTTGGGGATATTATTTAAAAGGGTGGATGATCTGTCTACTGGTTTTGTTGCAGGTTACCTCATCGAAAACAGAATGGAACAGGAACTCAAAAGCTTTAGATCAGCCTAAATTGCTTTCTGAGAACACTATGGCCCTAAACCTATAAAGCTCTATATGCTCCTTTTTCCAGATATCATTGGGCAAACCAGCTTTTAAACAGGTATAAGAGAGGAATTGATATTTATCCCAACCATGTTCAGTGGCTACTTGAGGTAGCAATACACCAGAGTTAAAACCTTTTTTTACATATAAACCGTCAAGCCCCACCTCAATATCTTCAACACTGTGCAGTCTCTCCATAGGTGTCAACACAGAAATCTCTATTTCTATATCGTTTAGCTCGCTTTCCTTTAGTGGAGAAAATCTTGGGTCGTGAAATGCCGATTGAATAGCCATGTCAGATACCACATCGTATAATTTCATATCCATCCTAAAGGTGCCGATACAACCCCTAAGATCACCGTGTTTGTGAAGGGTTACAAAAGCACCACATTTCATAGATAATTCATTATAGATTTCATTTTTAATGTGATTGGACAGATTTTTAAGATATTCTCTTGTATTGTTTGAATGATGAAAATAATCCCTTATGGTGTTTCTTGCTATAGTTAGGAGTAGTTTTTTAGACTCAAGTGATAAGGTAATCATACTACAGCCTCTTAATTTTTGCTGAGATCTATCACTTTTGGGGTAACAAAGATAAGTAGTTCGTTGAGATCTTCTCCGGAGGATTTATTTCTGAAGAGGGCACCTAAAAGGGGTATCTTGCTTAAAAGGGGAACAGAGGATTCATTTTTAAACATACTTTCTTTTTTGAGACCTGCTATTATAAGTGTTTCGCCATCTTTTAGTGTAACCTGTGTTTCAGCTTTGTTAGTATTTTTAGAGGGGATACCATCGATTTTTTTCTCTTCGGATCTGTCAAATTCACTTAACTCAATTGCAAGATTTAACAAGATATTACCATTGCTCATAACCTGTGGAGTTATTTCAAGGATCGTTTTGGCCTGGTCAGTTTGGATAGTGGTCTCCTGTGTTGTGGAGGTTGTGCTTGTTTTAGTTTCCCTGAACCTTATCTCTTCACCACTTTCGAGTTTTGCTTTGTGATTGTTCATAGTAAGGATTTTGGGGCTGTGCATGATCTTGGCTTCACCTTTTGTTTCTAAAGCATTCAATTTAGCATTGAGTATGAAATTATTATTGAAGCTACCCAGCGTTATTCCAAGCCCTGCCCCCATACCAGCTCTTACAGTGTCTGAGATGGGAAGATTTATAATATAGTTCCTGTTTGTATCTTGACCTGCACCTACTTGAATAGAATAAGGGAAGTTATACCGTGTTTTGTCATTTATATTTGCACCCCACTGGATACCAAGATCTTTTCCTCCATTTTTGGTTGTACGGACTATTTTAGCTTCTATCATTATCTGTTGGGAGGGTTGATCTAATTTTGATAGTAGGTCTTTGATATGGGTCATGTTGGATTTTGTATCTGTAATAATTAGTGTTCCTGTGGAGTTATCCATTACTACTTTCCCACCAGTTGTAATCGTAAAATTGGTTACTAAGGTAAGGAGCTGATCTATTTTTACATATTTGGGCTTAAAAAAGTAGGTCTCAACATTTTCTGAAACAAGGCTTGTTTGGGTAAAAGGTTCGGATTTGGTGATGTAAATAATATTGTTTTCTGTGCGGTATGAGAGATCTGCATTTGAAGTAATACTTTTCACGGCATCAATTAAGGTGACATTATCTAAGAAGACGGATACCTTTCCTTCTATCCCTTTACCGATCACGATATTTGTGCCTGATAGAAGTGATAGCGCGTTAAAAACATCTTTTACATCTGCATTTTTCATATTTATGGATACTTTCTTGTTGAGATTAGCTAATGCAAAAGATTGTAAAAACAGTATCATAAGGATAAGATATAAGAATCTCATACACACCACCACCTTATTTTATAAATATAGTTTCTTTTTTACCTTTTTTGTCGAATGTTACGCTGTTTATAGTGATTTCAGTGATCTTGTACTCATTAAAGCTATCTCCGACTTTGTAAAGGTTGCCGTTGATAATTGCTATAAGATTATTATCAGCTTTCACAACACCTTCAAGGTTTATTGCTGAGAGGTTATCCCCTTTTGGTACAGGTACCACAGTGGAAAGGGGAGGGATGGTTTTATCTATCTCTTTTTTAAAAGGTATAGATAGCTTGGGGATAAGCTTTTTGTTGTCAGGCAAATCAAACATAAAAAGAAAATCGGAGGCTGAACAGATACTATAAAGGATTAACAAAATAAAAAGCATCTTTCTCATTGTTGCTCCATAGTGAATAATGTTATTATCATGGCAACAGATAAACCTCTTTCAGTGTTTGATATGTTTATGTTATTAATTTGCATAGGTTTTTTATGATTTTCGATGGTATCCATAAGTAGGAGCAGATTGTTTAGATTGGTGGTAAAGGTGGCGTTTATAGTGTAAAACTTTTTGCTTCCCTCTTTTTTTATATCCGTGATATTTAGAGAGTTAAGGCTAATGCCTGAGTCTATGAAAAGATAATTGATAACTTCTGAAACTTTGTCTGTGAGATTTATATTCTTTTTTATGAACCAGAGATTTAGTTGCTTTTGATTTATGGTGTTATTGTACTCTTGTAGTTTGTTAAATATTTTTAAGTTATTGATAAACCTCTCACTTTCTACGGTCAATTGGGCATTCAAGTTTTCGATATCGGTTATTATTTTTTTGGATTTCGATTGATTGGGGATGTAAATATACCTGTAATAGAAATAGTTAATGAAGATGAGAACTACGAAAACAAGAATTATGATATCGCGAAGTTTTACATTAGCCATCTAAACCTCTAAAAGTTATTATAAGGTTGAAGGAAAAGGTATTATCCTGAAGTTTAGTAAGATTGCTAAATTTTTTATCTTTTATATACTCAGTATTTTCGATTTGTTTGTAAAATTGATAAAACTTTTTGGTATTCTGTGCAGTGGCAGCTATATGGACCGTTCCCTCTGAATAGGTTATATTTTGAATCTGAATACCATCGGTAATAAGTTTTAATGTTCTTATGATGTTTATAAAGGCTGAATGTTTTGTATTAAACAATGAGGTATAAAGGTTTTCAGAGACATTCAATTGGTTTATCGTTGTTTCCATGTTTTTCTTTTCCATTTCGTATTGGGCGAAAGATGCATTTAGTTTTGTCATCTGTTCTATCTTGTTAGCTTTTTCTCGCTTTACAGATTCTAATTTCACCTGATTGTATCTATCTATTGCATAGAGGAATATGAGGAGTAGAAAATTAGCAATGCAAATAGCTATTAAAATTTTAACTGCAGCATATTTTTTTATGTCAAATCTATACTGTTGAGGCAATAGATTAAGATATCTCTTGGTCATTCTTCTAACCCTAAACAAACCATTAGTTCTAAAAATTTCAGCTTTTCATAGTCTATCTCTATATCTGAAGTTAAAAATTTCAATAGGTTTTCTTTAAAAACTGGGATACCGAAAATATTTGAAAAGTACAAGTCAAGGTCTGGTATGCTATTGCCATATCCGGTAAGTACTATAGTGTTTGGTGGCTCGGCTCTGTATGTTTGAAAATACAGATCAAATGTCCTTTGAATCTGAACAGAAACTCTGTCTATAGCAGAACTTATATTACTATATTCTTGATCTTCTGTTTTGTTTCTATCAAGACCTTTTTTTACAAGTAATTCCATAGCTTGGGAAGGTTCTATACTTGCAGTTAGGGCTAAGTTATTTACAACGTCATTAAAACCGTTCATAACCTGTCTTTCCAATGTCATGATACCATTTTTGTATATGATAAATATACTGTCATCTTGTCGTATGTGCAGGTTAACAAAGTGATCGTAGTTTGTGATTTTACTGATTCCTCTGGATAATGAATCACAATCTGTTTCTGCAGTAATTAGTTTAAAGCCTTCTTTGGTGAGATCTTTGAAAATAGTTTCAGATATTTTTTTGGGTATTAAAGCAGCATAACATATATGCATCTCTTCCATAGGTGTTAAGGTATAATCGAAATTAAAATCTGTAAGTTCTATCATGTAATTTTCTTTTATTCTATTGATTACTTCCATCTTTAGGTCTTTTGGTTTACCTTTTATGGGGAATACATCCTTAATGATATCTCTCGAGGTAAATGTTAGGTAAGTAAAAAGATCTTTATCAGAATAGGATTTGATCTCCCTGGCTATTGTCTTAAAATTGTCCATTTCGTTTGTGTCAAAAGGGAAATAAGAGTAGTTCAAAAGTTTAAGTCCATCTTTTACCTTTTTAAACACGGCATGATTTATTTCGTTTTCACCTATGGCTATGGTATTGATAACATTTATATCTATCATCCCTTTTGTAACCCCAGTTTGATGGATTCTATTTTAATTATAACACGGTATTTGATTAAATCATTTTTTATTAATGATAAAGCTTTTTTATACAAGATTAGTGCTTCTTCGAGTTTTCCATTTTTTTCAAAGGTAACTGCTTTGTTTATTAATATATTTTCATTAGTATCTTCAAGTGTGTTTATAATATTCATTGCTTTGACATAGTCGCCATAACTATAGTATATATATGCTAAAAGATTTGCTGATGTATTGTCTTTCTGTAGGGTATATGATTTTTCTAAATGAGGTTTAGCGTCTGCTGGGCTATTTAGTATAAAATAATAAATCCCTAGAAACTTCGACTTTAATGGATCGTTTGGATCTATTTTCGAAATTATATTCATGGCAGCTGTTGTGTCATTATTTATGATTGATTTATAGAAAGTATAATACTTGTTTGCTTCTTTTGCCTTTTGATATTCTGCTATCTTTTTGGTTAGTATTGCTGTATTTTCATCTATACTAATGGGGTCTTTCAAAAGCTTATTTAAGACAGGTGTCTTGAACAAAAAGTATATTGTAATTAAAGAAAGCATAGCAATGGCAATAATAATATATATCTTATTCAGTGATAGGGATGCTATTTTGGAGGTAGCTTGGTGGGAGAAAACTACCTTTTTTCTCTCATTTTTAATTTTCTTTAGAGCATTTGCGATTTCACTCATCTATTCACATACCCTTATTTCAAAAAGTTTTTTATTATTATAAATATATCCTGTTAAATTGTCTATAGAAATTAGAAGCCACTCATTATGTTCGATAAAATTATCTAATATATAACGATGATCTTTTTTCAACACAAGCTTAACCCCACTGCTAAGGCTACTTTTATTTCTAAGATTGATATTAGTTTTTGTAAAGAGGCAATATTTTGTTTCTGTTGTATGGGTTGTTGTATTGTTTTTTTTCTCATAAGTTTTGTTGTCGCTAATAATATTATCCGATGATTTATTATCAGTAGAATTGTTATCGGTGTGGTGTTCGTTGATTTTTGGGATAGAAATATTGTCTTTGAGTTCAATTGGTATAATAGTGGGCTCATTTTTGGTTTGGACATAGGACAAACTTAGTATTATTGTTCCGATCATTAGAATGGGAATAGAGTAATATAACCATCGTAAAGCCGGTTTTTTGTCTTGATTTATGTAGTATTCCTTAGAAGCTTTATCGATTACACTCCTATCTATCTTTTTTTTCTGAAGTGAGTAACCTATTAGTAGGGCTTTATCACAAATCTGATTTATTTCCCTTGGGTTACCTTTTGTATATTTATATATCTGTTTTATTGCACTTTTATCGAAGATGTAGCGTCTTATGCCTGCAGCAACATTTATCCTATGGATGATATAGTTTTCTGTATCATTGAAATCAAAGTTTTTTAACGTTGCCCTTACGGAAATTCTCTGGTTTAATTGTCTTAATTCTTCTTTTTTAAGGAGAGTTTCAAGTTCTGTTTGACCGGAGAGTATGATCTGGATGAGTTTATCATTTTCTAATTCAATGTTTGAAATTTGTCTAATCATTTCGAAGGATTCAAGGGAGAGATTCTGGGCTTCATCTACGATAACCACAGCATTTTTATTGCTTTTGTATGTATTTACGAGAAAATTGGTGAGTTCTTGTAAAACATCACCTTTGTTTAGGCAAAGGGAGATATCGATACCAAAATCTTTGGCTATTGAGTAGAGAAGTTCGTCGGGAGAGAGAAAAGGGTTTAAAATTAGTGAGATATGATAATCTGGATATTTTCTCACCAAAAATCTTATCAGAGTAGATTTACCAGTACCAACCTCACCTACTAAGGTAATGAAGCCTTTTCTATATTTTATTCCATATTCCAATAGCTCTAAAGCCTCTTCATGTTTGGACGAAAGATACATGTAGTCAGGATCTGGTGTTATTTTAAAGGGATCTTCAATAAATCCGTAAAATTCGAAGTACATTATCTATCCACTCTAAATTGGGCAGTTAGTTTTCTTTTCATAGCGGATGATTCTGCTTTTGAAACGATTGTTTTAATAGTTGATGGGGGGATTGTATAGTTATCATCTTTGCTTGTCAATGATATTTCAATTTTTATATTGTCTATATAAAATGTGTGTGTTCCATTAGGTAAGTTGTTTGTCATTGCTAATTCAAGGCCACTTTCAGCAGCAAAAAAAGCTTTTGTAGAATGTAATTCTTCAGCAGAGCTTATATTTTGGCCGGACAAAAAATTGACAAGGGTCAAACCTATGAACGAGAAAATAAGTAATAGAAATATTGCATATATAAGTGTTGATGCTCTCTTATGGATTCTAAGTTTGTTTAAAATAAACTTTCTGATAAGACTCTCCTCTATGGTGTATTCCTTATATGAACTTTATGTTTATAAGAAAGCTTGACATCATTTTTACTCATTTCTAAGTAAATGTCAACTATCTGGTCATTTATCACAAAAGATGGGGGAGTGTAGGAATATTTTAGCGATTGAACGTTGTTTATAATCGTATAACAGTTTGATACGATTGGATGGGTAGGAGGCATAGTTTTGGAACTACAACGTTGAATAGTGTTATTTTTAAAGGTAAAAGTTACAACTTCATCTACTACATAGAATTTACTTTGGGGTGAGTCCAATGATATTGTTTTGCAAAGTTTATATGTTATCGAAATATTATCAGTAATGGTATAAAGTGATTTATTATCTGATGATTGGCAGATGTTGCCACCATATATTGAGTTTTGGTCAAGATTGTAAATGGAGATGTTATCATTTTTGGATAGATATCCAAAAGTATTATTGTCAACGGATATGTTCTGATCATCGACTTTTAAGTAGTATCCACCTTTTGAAAATTTAACAAATGTTATAGATGTATTGTTGTCATCTAAAACCACGCTGTTTGGTATAGCCTCCCTTAGCTCTCTACTAATCCTTTCTGCACCAAATTTAGCTTCGTAGAAGAGTTGGTATGTTATTTTAGCGGTGATGTAACCATCAAAAATTATTTTTAAAAGTCCTACTCCTATGGTACTTACAATACCTAATAAAACTATTACAATGACCATTTCTATTAAGGTAAAAGCCTTTTTCATCAGTAGTTACCTTTTAAGAACTTTACTGTATAATTCTCATTTAGAAATAAGGAGTTTGGTTTTACTGTGACAGTTATGAGTTTTAGATTTTGTGCTGTGGAGCACTCTTCCACAATATTTTGACCGCTGATTTTAGCATAGGATACCTTGATGGATATGGTATAGTTGGGTGCAAGGTTGAATGCGGTGCTATCATAGTTAGTAGTGGTACATGGACAGTTAGAGCCTGTATTACATTTTATAAAGTCGTCCACATCGTCAAAATCTGAAATATTGTCTGATATCTCTTCTCTTCCAATGTTTGCTGATAAAAGATTTATAGTGCCATTATCTGCTGCGTAAGAATCGTTGTCAAAGGCTTTACCATATATCTCTTCCATCACAGATTGGGCAATCTGAACCCCTTTAATTCGTATGGTGGGATCATAAATTTTCCCAAGGGAATTGTGAAATAAAGCTAATATCCCCATTACACCAACTGAGAAGACTATTATGAAGATAATTATTTCGATGAGAGTAAAGGATTTTTTCATTCTATTCCACCCTGGGGGTTGATTTTTCGTGTTGTTGAGCCAAAGGTTATGGTAATGGGTGTTGTAAAGAGATTATTGTTATTACTATTGTTGTCCTGATCGGGTCTACCTAAAAAGTCAAAAAAAACTTTATTGGCACTCGAGGATAAGTTTGAAGTGACCTTTACTGGGTTTTCTCCACCGGGTAATTGTACTGTTTTGTTATCTTCATCTTTGATTAAATACTGATTTGAAAAAAATTCTATTGACCATCCTCCTCCAACTACCATAGATTTATGTTGGGCGTATCGGATGTTTGCTACAAGAGATGTTAGTTCAGCTTCTTCTTTAAAATCGGAAATTGTGAGTTTAGGTCCCACAACAACAGCCAAAATACCTACTAATAAGATTATTATAACAAGCTCAATAAGTGTCCAGCCAGATTTGATCATCTTGCAGGGACCTCTTTCCAGTATAGTCTCTTATTGTGATTACCATATATGCCAAATGTTGCTACACCTTCACTTAGTGGGTATTTAATATCAGCATTTTGAAGGAAAGATAAGCCTGTAAGTCTTAGTTTCACTGATCCGTCATTATTGTTACCCGGTGCTTTGAGCTTTATTTCATAAGTTGCATTCCCTTTTTTCTGGATAGATAGGATTTGAGTTTCACCGGTGTTTAGGTTTCCACTATAATTGGATAGAGTAAATAGATTGTTTGTAAGATCGGTGCAAGAGTCATTGTTATTTATTTTCCATTGGTTACTGATTGGGTCAAAGTACACTATGTATGCTGGCATGTCGAGATCATAATTAACTGGTCCGTAAGCATTTTTTATATTTAGTATGCCATAAAGTGCACGTAAATTATTAGTAATTGTAGCATAGTCACAACTCGATGAGCAGTTAGGTTGAGTCAATGTCATATCTGGATTAATGATAAAAATATTATCAGGGTCATCGACTTTTATACCAAGTCTAAATGGCTCATAGGAGCTTA
>JAOAHS010000044.1 GCA_026415135.1 Calditerrivibrio sp.
GCAGGCCAGTATTTTCCAAAAAGATCTTCTACATTGGGATAACCCAATGCTGATATGTAGTTTGATAGGGCATCTATCCATACATATATTATGTGTTTAGGATCACCAGGTACAGGTATGCCCCATTTAAATGAAGTTCTACTGATGGAAAGATCTCTTAAACCTTCTTTTATGAAAGATACGATTTCGTTTTTTCTTGAGGCTGGTTTTATAAAATCTGGGTTTTCTTCAATATGCTTGAGCAATGCGTCTTGATATTTTGACATCTTAAAAAAATAGCTTGGCTCTTTTAATCTTGATGTCTCCCTTCTGCAGGATGGACAGCAATTACCATCGAGGAGTTGGGTTTCTGTCCAGTATGTTTCACATGGTGTGCAGTACCACCCTTCATACTCCCCTTGATAGATATCGCCATTCTCCATCATTTTTTTGAAGATATATTGGACAGATTTTTTGTGGTAATCTTCTGTTGTTCTTATAAATTTGTCATACGATATATTCAGTTTTATCCATAGCCCCTTAAAACGTTCTACTACTTTGTCTGCTAACTGTTTTGGAGTTATGCCCTGTTTTTCAGCTGCCAATTCTATTTTCTGACCGTGTTCATCTGTACCTGTAAGAAAAAATACATCATAACCTGATAACCTCTTGTATCTGCTTATAACATCTGCTGCGACTGTCGTATAGGCGTGTCCAATATGGGGCACATCATTTACATAATAGATTGGGGTTGTGACGTAAAAAGTAGGCTTGGTCATATATTGCCTCCAGTATTATCATCTATGATATCTTGAAATTCTACAAATTCTTCACCTTCTACAACTTGCTCATCATATATGTCTTTTTCATACATAAGGCAACACATTAGTCTGCCGCATATCCCAGATATTTTTGAAGGGTTTAGAAGGAGATTTTGATCTTTTGCCATTTTTATAGATATATTTTCGAATTGTCTTAGAAATGTTGCACAACATAGATCCCTTCCACAAATCCCGAAACCACCCAATATCTTTGTAGCATCCCTAATACCCACCTGTCTCATCTCAATCCTTGTTCGAAAGATTCTGGCAAGATCTTTTACAAGTTGTCTAAAATCTATTCTTCCATCTGCAGTAAAATAAAAGGTGAGTTTTTTCCTATCGAGGGTATATTCTGCTTTTAATAATTTCATGGGGAGGTTGTGTTCTTTTATTAGTCTCTTACATTGTATAAAAGCATCCGGTTCATCTTTTCTGTTTTCTCTTAATCTATTTAGATCCTCTTCGGTGGCTTTTCTCAGGATATTACGCATTACCTGATCATCAGGTACCTCTATATCCCTGTCGGGATAAACCACAACAGCAAGATCTTCCCCTTTTTCAGTTTCTACAATGGCAAAGTCTCCGGTATTAAGGTAAACTCCATTTGTTAGAAAATCATATATCTTACCAGCTTTTTTGAAGGCAACACCAGTTGCTCTATATTTTTTCACTGATTACTCCATAGATTTTAGTTAAAATGTTTGCCCTTAGTATACGCAGGTTTACATTATAGTCAAGCATTCTATACATTTTTGTGAGGGATTCGAATAATAATAGATAGTTGTAGTTAAAAGTTTTTTTGTATATATTTATAGTTTTAATCATGAGGAAGGTTAGGTAGTACCTGAGGTCCTCTTTTTCAGTGATTTTAAATATATTTGATACATGATCAGAAAAATTGTTCCAGTCGAAGTCGTCGATAAACAACCTTTTTTTCCCTCTGCTTTCATCAAAGAGGTATTCGATATGTTTTAAAGCCATATAGGCTGATCCATTTGATATATCAAGTACTTTTTGGGATATGTTTGGATCAATATTTTTTTCTGATAGGATACTAAGTAATGTTTCATTTGTTAATTTGTTAAACCTTAACTGTATACATCTTGATCTGATTGTCGGTATGATGCGGTCCAATTGATCTGTAATTAAAAAAAATACGGTTTTTTCGGAAGGTTCTTCAAGGGTCTTTAAAAATGCGTTGCAAGCTTCTTTCCTAAGCAAGTGAAAATTATCCAGTATGTAAAATTTATACCCACCCATATATGAGGAGATATATGCTTCCTCAACGATATCTCGTATTTGATCTATTCCATATTGGGAGCTATCTTCATCGCTATATACCTTTAGATCAGGATGAATATCTGCATTTACCATTACGCAGGATTTGCAATTACAAAGGGTATTAAAATCGGATTTATTTTGACAAAGGGTAACCCTTGCAATCTCTTTGGCAAACAGTTTTTTCCCTATGCCAACCTGGCCATGAAAGATATATCCGTGAGCAAAACGCTCTTCTTTAATAATCGTATTAAAATACTTCAGATATTTATTAGACAAGTACAGCATATAGGAGTCTGTCTATCTGCTCTTTTATTTTTTCAAACAATTTATCCTCTTCAACATTACCATCTATTACTATAACATTCTCGAAGTTTCTGCTATACCAGAGGAACCCCTCTCTAACCTTAGTGTAGAAATTTAGACCTAAGGATTCAAATTTCCCTTCTGAGTCTATTTTCTTTTCATCGAAAAGTTTTTTTTGTGCCCTTTTAATAGCTTTGTCTGGTGGAATATCGATGATTATTGTGATGTGGGGATAGATCAAAACTGAGAGATCACGTAAAAAATCGAGGGTTTTTATGTCCAAACCTCTACCAAAAACTTGGTAGGCATAGGTGGAAGATATGAACCTATCGGAGATCACAGCTATTCCCCTTTGTAGATAGGGGATAACTATTTTTTTCTGGTGTTCGAGTCTATCTGCAGAATAAAGCAAAAGCTCTGTCTCAGGTTCGATATTGAATTCCTTAGATATAAGAATTCTTCTTAATATCTCACCAGTAACTGTACCTCCGGGCTCTTTTGTCAGATAGTGGGGAATTGAGAGGGTTTTTAGGTAGGTGCCGATTTTTTTTATTTGGGTGGTTTTACCGGAGCCATCTATACCGTCTATTGCTAAGTAAAAGCTTTTCATAGCTTATTTGGCACAATCGTTTGTATTACCCTGAATCTTTTCTATTGTATGGGTAATAGCATCTGCTACGACCTGAAGATTTTCCAATGCACCTTTAGGACTACCTGGAAGGTTTATAATGAGCGTGCCTCTTCTAAAACCAGCCACTGCTCTTGAGACTATTGCTCTTGATGTTTTTTTAAAGCTTTCGATCCTCATAACTTCTTCGTAACCTGGTAAGCGTTTTTCGATTACTTTTAAGGTGATGTCAGGTGCTATATCCCTTGGGGATACTCCTGTTGAGCCATTTGTAAGGATGAGATCAAACTGTTGGGTATCACAAAAATCCACAAGCATATCTTCTAATATCGTTTTTTCATCAGGAATTATCTCTTTTCTGAGGAAGGAAATGGAAAAATTGGATCTCAAATAAGCACACAACTCCTCACCAGTGATATCTTCTCTCTCACCTTTGCTACCTTTATCACTAAGGGTGATAATGGCTACGGATAAACCTTTTTTAGGTATTATACTTATCTCATCACCCACAGCAATTTCCCCATCACCATCAACTATAGCAAAAATACCTTCTTTAGGCATTATACAATCACCTGCCTGGTAATAGATGGCACATCTATGATGGCAAATTTTCCCTATCTGGGATACAATGAAATGTATGTTGTTGATGTTTAATACATCACCTACTTTTAGCTTGCAGAGATCTATCCCCTCGGTGGTAATATTTTCTGCAAAATCACCGCTTTTTACATTAAGGCCTAATGTGATCATTTTTTCGATACTTTCCTTTGCTAAAAAGCTTATTTGCCTGTGTAAAAAACCAGCGTGGGCGTCACCATCTATCCCATGGTTGTTTTTTATAAGCGCTTTTTGGATATTCTCCTTTCGTGTACCTTTTTTTTCACTCACAGAAATTGAGTATACTTTGCCCATATTTCCTCCATCACAGGGATAGATATGAATGATTGAAAATAGACGAAATAATCCTCCATGTCAATTTCAAAGTTCTAATAACGTCATCTTTCCATCTGTGGTAATAAGAAGATTATTATAAACTTAAAATCTCTTATATAAACCTTTAAACAGTTCCCTTTAACTTAAAAATACTTAAATCTTGGAATAAATGGGATGTATCACTTAATAAGCTATGGGGGTATGTTTACATAATCATTCCCCTTTTAATCTTCTTCAATTCTGAGTAAAATGGATGCTTGGAGATTACATACTCAGTATTATGATTCGCTAAAAGCTTTTAAAAGATCACCAAGGGTAACTATTCCTACAAGTTTACCGTCGTCTACCACAGGTACGCGGTGGATATACTTGTATAAGAATATCTTTGCCACATCTTTTATGTCGGTATCTGAAGTTACGGTTATAGGTGGGGAAGACATGACAGTTTTTACTGGTGGATCTGTAAGCTCTTTTACATCTACAAGAGGTATTTTGTCAGCATCGTTTAAGATATCCGGTAGTTTGTTAAGGATATCTGTTTCGCTGAATACACCCACCACTTCACCAGCATCATTCAATACAGGAACACCGGTAATCCTTTTTTCCCTGAGTCTGAGGGTTACTTCCCTTATGGATTCTTTCTCATGGGCTGTTATAACATTTTTTGTCATTATCTCTTTTACTTTCATTGATCCTCCAAAATTTAAATAAACTTTCACATCTGCATGGCAATCTCTTTTAACAAATCCCTTAATATACTTCCATCGGCACCTTTTGGTAAAACCCTTACAAATCTTATCTCCTGTGGTAGTACCACTTCTCCTAATTCTTCTAATATGGTTTCATGGATCTCATTCATAATTCTCTTGTGTAAACTTTCATCAACTTTTTTGTGCAACACACAAAAAGCTACCATAGAGTCGCCCCTCTTTTCATCATTAAGTATTATAAGGGCAGACTCCTTTACAAATCTATTTTTATTTATAGCTTGTTCGACTTGAGCAAGGTTTACTCTTTTGCCAGAGACATGGATGACATTATCAACTCGACCTGTTAAATATAAATTTTTATCTTTGTCAAAAAATCCGCTATCTCCAATGCGAAATACATATTTATTGTCATACTTTTTCCAGAATGTTTTGTAGTAAAGGTCTTCTTCGTGGCACAGTTTTGTACACATGGATGGCAGAGGTGTCTCCAGCATGATTAAGCCTTTTAAGTTCTCATAGTTTATCTTTGTTTTGGTTATACTATCATAAATACCCAAATCAACTCCTGGAAGTTCAACTCCCACTGAATCTCTTTTTATCTGGGAATAGCCCACTATTTGAGCAGCAACAGCTCCACCGAGCTCGGTAAGGGAATAAACATTTAATATTGGTGCTGATTTATATACTATCTTTTTATATGTCCAATCAAGGACATCTTCTTCTATTGGTTCCCCACCCAAATAGAGAAATTCCAAGGAGCGCAATTGGGTATGCACCTTTTTCTTCATGTCTGCATTCATAAGTGTTTTCATTATTCTTGGTGTGGTATAACATTTGTTGATTTTATATCTTTCTATGATTCCATAGAATCTTTTAGCGTTTTCAAAGGTTATAGAATCTTCAAATATGACGGTGGTTGAACCGGCTAAGAGTGGTCCATATACACCGTAAGTATGTCCACTCATCCATGAAATATCAGATGTATTCCATACTGTATCGTTGTCATCAAGGTCAAACAGTAGTGTGTAAGTATAATTTGCCCATGCTAAAAAACCTGCAACATTAAAAACGAGACCTTTGGGTTCTGGAAAATTTGTAGAGGTTACCATTATGAATAGGGGATCGTTACTATCATAAATCATGGGATCGAGGGATGAGGCGCTGGTGAAGTCTGTGTCGCTTAACAGGTCATGGTACCAAAGATCCCTTATCGGTTTCATGTGAGTTTTTTTGGGTATCCTTTCTACTACAATTACATGTTTGGGTTGGTGGGAGGCTTTTTTCAGAGCTTCGTCAACCTTTGCTTTGATATTGATCTCTGTACCCGCAAGACTATAGTCGGTGGTAATGATTATTGTTGGTTGACAATCGTTGATCCTTTCAGCCAGAGAGTCAGCAGAGTATGTATAATGATACATGGCATGAACTGCACCTATTCTAACGCATGCAAGCATCGATATCACAGTCTCAGGTACATTTGGTAGATAAATAAGCACACGATCTTCTTTTTTGACACCAAGATTTTTTAGGGCATAAGCAAATTTTAGCATTTCAAAATGGAGGGACTGATAGGTAAAAATTCTTTCGGTATAGTCTGAGCCCCTCCAGATGATGGCTGCTTTGTTCTTTTTGTTTGAATTTAGATGTTTGCCCAAAATGTTATGAATGGGATCCAGTTTCCCGTTATGGTAAAAGCTGTATTTAGGAGGATGTTTTATCTCCAATGGGGTATTGTATGGTACTGTCCATTCTATAAAATTTTTACCAATGTGATCAAAAAGCTCTAACAGGGTTAGGGAATATAAAGATTCTATTTCTTCTTTTTTAAATCTTTTTCTTTCATAATATTGATTGAGTTCGTTTAATTTTTCGTATATCATCTCCATATCCTAAAACGTCGTTTATATATTAGAATATTTTTATTCAAAATTCAAGAATATTGTTAAAATATATTTATTTTTCGTCTTTTTTATTGTATAAACCTATATGTTCTTGTTTAAAAAAATAAAAAACTATCTACTCAAAATCTTTGTGTCGTTTTTATATCTTATTGGCAATGAGATAATAATTTTAAATGCTGCAGTCACCTACTATGCTTTATTGTCTTTTTTACCAATGATAATCATTGTTGGTTTAGTATTTCAAAATATTTTGGCTCAGAATATTGTTTTCTTGAGTTATTTAGAAGAGATTATTAATAGTCTTCAACTCGATTTTATAGAATATAAAGATGTTTTATCTTTTTTGAAGACTACTAATACTGCTGGTTTTGGGCTGTTTGGTGTTTTGTCCCTTTTTCTCACTTCAACGATCTTTTTGAGGGCCATTAATAACGTCTTTAAAAAGATATTTAGAATAAAACAGTTAAAAGAATCTATTATTCATAATCTGATGCCTTTTCTTGTGTATATGTTGTTTTTGATATCAGCAGCTATAACGGTAACAGTAAAGTTTGGCTTGGTATTGATAGAAAAAATCTTGTCGGAGTATTTGGATATAGATTTAATGCCCTTTTTGAGTTTTGTGGATAAATATTATATAATTCCGATTGTCATTTTTCTTTTTTTGTCTGTTGTGGCTTATTATCTGCTATCTTTAAAGAAAATCAGTCTTTTTGACTCTTTTAAGATATCCATTTTTTTTATTTTTTCGGTGTTTTTGTTAAATAAGCTTTTTAAAAACTTTTATAATTTATCGTTTTATAACGCTGTTTATGGTACCCTTAGTTCATTGATTATTACTTTGGCTTATACTTATCTATTTTTTCTTATCTTTTTGTTTTGGGCTCAGTTTAGTTTTGTAGATCGAAACTATAAGGGTGCAATCATAAAGATTTTTTTTGAGAATGTCTTTTACAGACCGAAGTCTTTTTTAATCAAACTTTTAAGATATATGATCAAAGGGAAAGTAGTGTCAGAGGTGGAGTGTCTTACTATTTCAGATCTGATATCCTATGACTATGTTATTGTTATGGGTGGTGAGTTGGAACTGGTGGATAGCAATGGTCTTTCTGTGTATCTTGGTAAATATGATTTTTTTATGACAAATGATATTTCTAATGATGTGCTGATAAAGCTATCAAAGGATTGTATGCTACTACTACTTGATGAGGGTGAAAAGAGATTTCTTGAAAACGATTCAGCGGTGGCAGCTGGTATTTTTAGATCTAATGAGAAGGTTTTGATTTTTTAGCAAATTTGTATGATGTAATTTGTTGATGTAGCTATTCTATCTGTAAATCAAATAGAAGCTTTGTTTAACTGTGCTTGACATATTTAAATTATAGTTGTAAAAAACAAATTTAAAACTCTATGGAGTATTTTTCATGAAGACAATTAATGTAGGTATTGTTGGCTATGGTACTGTAGGGAAAGGTACTGTAAATGTTTTATTGGAAAATGCTAAAACAATAAAAAGTAAAACTGGTATAGATATAAAAGTTAAATCTGTAGCTGACCTTGCCATTGAGAATTTTAAAGACAGTTATCTGGAACAGATACCCAATAAGTATAAAGATGCTACTGATATAATAAACGATCCAGAGATTGATATTGTGGTGGAGCTTATAGGTGGGTATACTGCAGCCAAAAAGATTATTTTGGATGCTATAGATAAAGGGAAACATGTGGTAACTGCAAATAAAGCCCTTTTGGCTGTGCATGGCACGGAAATCTTTAAGAGGGCTGAAGAAAAGTCGGTGCAGATAGGTTTTGAAGGCAGTGTTGGTGGTGGGATACCAATAATAAAGGTATTAAAAGAGGATCTTGCAGCAAATAATATAAAAGAGATATATGGTATTATAAATGGTACCGCTAATTACATCCTCACGAGAATGGAGAAGGAAGGTAAAGAGTTTGATGAAATATTAAAAGATGCTCAAAAGTTGGGATATGCTGAAGCCGATCCCACTTTTGACATAGAAGGTATAGATACAGCACATAAGATTACAATCTTGTCATCCATTGCATTTAATACTGTTATCCCTTTTGATAAAGTGTTTGTTGAAGGTATCTCAAATATAAAACAGGTGGATATCGATTTTGCAAAGAAGCTTGATTGTAAGATAAAGTTACTTGCCATAGCCAAAAAGCATGAAAACGATATAGAAGTAAGGGTACATCCTACGATGCTACCTGAAAGGTATATTTTGTCTAAAGTTGAAAATGTTTTTAACGCAATATATATAGTTTCGGACAAGGTGGATAGGACGATACATTATGGCAGAGGTGCCGGGAGCCTGCCTACTGGTAGCGCTGTGGCAGGTGATATAATCTCCATTTCAAGGGATATTGTTTGTGGGTGTCCAAAAAGGGTACCTGTATTGGGTTTTACTGGTGAGTACCGTCAATACTATCCCGTTAGAAGTATTGATGACATTAGGTCATCTTTTTATCTGAGGTTTATGGCAGTGGATAAGCCCGGCGTTTTGTCTAAGATAGCTGGGGTTTTAGGTAAATATAATATAAGTATAAGTGCTGCAATACAGCCAGGTGTTTCATCTCCTGATAATGTTGTTCCGTTGGTCTTTATGACCCATGAGGCTATAGGTAGAAATGTTTCTAATGCTGTAAAGGAGATCGATGCCATGGAGTATGTAAAGAGCAAGACTGTAGTAATAAGAGTTGAAGGTGCTGGTAGGGGTTAAGATGAAGTATTTTGTGCTTTTATGTGATGGAATGAGTGATTACCGTATCCCAGAATTGGGCAACAAAACAATAATGGAATATGCTAATACATCAAATTTTGATAGAATAGCGAAGATGGGTAGATGTGGTTTTATAAAAACTACGCCAGATGGTATGTATCCTGGGAGCGATATCTGTAACCTTTCGGTATTTGGATACAACCCTGCTGAGGTATATACTGGTAGAAGTCCTATAGAAGCAGCAAGTATTGGGGTGGAGTTGGGTGAAAGGGATTTTGCTTTCAGGTGTAATCTTGTCACTTTATCTGATGAGGGGAAGATAATGGAGGATTTCACCGCTCACCATATAGATAATGGTTCTGCGAAAAGGGTCATCAATGCTCTAAATGAGCAATTTAGCAGGAAAGGGTATGAGTTTTACTCCGGTGTTGGATATAGAAACCTCCTTGTGATAAGGGATGCAGAGTTTGTGTTAAAGACTACTCCCCCTCACGATATAATAGGTAAAGAGATATATGGATATCTGCCAAAAGGTGAAGGGGCAGATATAATTTTAGATATAATGGAAAAAGGGTCATCGGTGGCGAAGTCTTTAGGGACTTCTGCCAATGCAATATGGCTTTGGGGTGAGGGTAGGAAACCTAAGCTAAGGGCGTTTAAAGATCTGTATGGGGTTGATGGGGCAGTTATAGCTGCTGTGGATCTTGTCAGGGGGATAGGTAAGCTTGCTGGTATGGAGATCATTAATGTACCTGGGGCTACAGGATTTGTAGATACAAACTATGAAGGTAAAGCTGAGTATGCGATAAATGCGCTAAAAGAAAAAGATTATGTGTTTGTCCATGTGGAAGCCCCTGATGAATCTGGGCATATGGGTAGGATCGATCTAAAGGTTCAATCGGTAGAAAATATAAATAATAGAATGTTACCCATTATCCTTGAAGGGCTACAGGAGTTTGGAGATTTCAGAATCCTTATTACTCCAGATCACCCTACACCTATTTCCCTCAGGACGCATGCTGCAGAGCTTGTTCCAGCTGTTATAGCTGGTACTTCAGTTGAGCCTGATGGTAATAGTGAGTACAATGAATTTATAAATCCATCGTTTATTATTAACGAAGGGTACAAGATAGCAGAATATTTTATAAAGAGCAGGTCTATTGCATAAGGAGGCTTAAATGAGCTTGGTTGTTATGAAGTTCGGCGGAACCAGCGTTGGCACCATTGAGCGTATTAAGAATGTTGCTAAAATGGTTGTCAAAAAAAAGCAACAAGGTCATGACGTAGTAGTGGTGTCCTCTGCTATGGCTGGAGAAACAGACAGACTCATCAATCTATTAAAACAGATTTCTCCGAAATATGATCTAAGGGAATATGATCAATTGGTTTCCACAGGTGAAACTGCGGCTATCCCCCTTGTAACTCAGGCGATTAAGGAATTAGGGTACGATGCCATTTCACTTACAGGTTTTCAAATGGGTATGATCACTGATGGGGCCCATTCTAAAGCAAGAATAGTGAAGATTACTGCAGAGAGGATTTTTAAGGCATTAAAAGAGGGTAAAATATGCGTTGTGGCTGGTTTTCAGGGTATATTTCCTGAGACAGGGGATATTACAACTTTAGGTAGGGGTGGTTCTGACACAACAGCGGTGGCAGTGGCTGCAGCAATAAATGCAGATGTTTGTGAAATCTACACTGATGTTGATGGGGTCTATACTGCTGATCCAAGAATTGTCAAGAATGCAAAGAAATTGGATAAAATTTCCTATGAGGAGATGCTTGAGTTGGCATCATTAGGTGCTAAGGTGTTACAATCAAGGTCTGTGGAATTGGGCATGAAGTACAACGTGCCTATTTTAGTACTGTCATCATTAGAAGAAAAACCAGGAACTTTAGTAGTTAAGGAGGATAAAGATATGGAAAAAGTAATCGTTTCAGGGGTAACAGCTGATAAGAATCAAGCTAAAATTACAATAGTAGGTGTTCCTGATAGGCCTGGTATTGCTGCGGAAATTTTTGGTAAACTTGCTGAAGCTAATATAAATGTAGATATGATAATTCAAAATGTAGGTCTTGATGGTAAAACTGATCTTTCTTTTACAGTGGCAAAAACTGACCTATTAAGGGCGATAGATGCTTGTGAGGCTGTTAAGAGTAATATTGGTGCTACAAAGGTTGTAAGTGATGAAAATATTGCAAAGGTTTCCATCGTGGGCGTAGGTATGAAGAGCCATGCTGGCGTTGCTGCTAAGATGTTTAGACTTCTTTCTGAAAACAATATCAATATTCAGATGATCTCCACAAGTGAAATCAAGATATCTTGTGTAATTGATGAAAAGTTTGCTGAGCTTGCTGTTAGGGTATTGCATGAGAAGTTTGTGGAGGAAGGGGACAATGTCTCGTAAAATAGTTCTTTATGATACTACATTAAGGGATGGGACGCAGGCTGAGGATGTAAATTTTACTGTACAGGATAAGGTTCGTATAGCTGAAGCTCTTGTGGATTTTGGTATAGATTATATCGAAGGTGGTTGGCCCGGATCCAACCCCCGCGATATAGAGTTTTTTAATGAGGTCAAAAAATCGAGAAAAGCTGCATCTTATGTGGCTGCTTTTGGAAGTACTCGGAGGGCAAAGCTTACGTGCGATTCCGATGATAACATTCAGGCACTTTTACAGAGTGGTGCTCCCACTGTAACCATTTTTGGTAAAACCTGGGATCTGCATGTAAAGGAAGCCCTAAAGATCCCCCTTGAAGCTAATCTCGAGATCATTTATGACTCTTTGAGTTACTTAAAGAAGCGGGTAAATACTGTTTTTTATGACGCTGAGCATTTTTTTGATGGTTACAAAGCAAACCCAGAATATGCAATCAAGACGTTAAAAGCAGCTATGGATGCCAAAGCAGATTGCTTAGTTCTCTGTGATACCAACGGAGGAACGATGCCTGATGAGCTTGTGGCCATAATAGAAAGTGTTAAAAAAGAGGTGGGTGATTATCCTCTGGGGATTCATTGTCATAACGATAGTGAGTGTGCAGTGGCAAACTCTATTTTGGCTGTCAAACATGGTATTGTCCATGTACAGGGCACAATAAACGGTTATGGCGAAAGATGCGGAAATGCAAATTTGTGTTCTATTATACCAAACTTGCAGCTTAAATACGGTTATCAATGTGTTGGAGAAGATAGGCTTAAGAGGTTAGTTAATATATCGAGATTAGTTAATGAGTTGGGGAATTTAAAACACAATATACATCAACCTTATGTTGGTAGATCTGCTTTTGCCCATAAGGGTGGAGTCCATGTAAGTGCAATTCTTAAAAACTCAAGAACCTATGAACATATTGAGCCTGAATTAGTAGGCAATAAGCAACGGGTTCTTATATCAGATCTTTCTGGTAAGAGCAACCTTATATACAAGGCACGAGATTTTGGGCTTGAAATCGATCAGAATGATCCAAATCTTAACACACTTCTTGAGAAATTAAAAGAACTTGAAAACAAAGGCTTCCAATTTGAGGGTGCTGAGGCCTCTTTTGAGCTTTTGGTGAGAAAGGCACTTGGTAATTTTAGAAAGTTTTTTGATCTTCTGAGCTTTAGGGTGATAGATGAGAAAAGAAGTGCTTTAGAACCCCCTTTTGCCGAGGCTACTGTGATGCTAATGGTGGGTGGGGAAATCGAACATACTGCAGCTATTGGAAATGGTCCAGTCAATGCCCTTGATATCGCCCTTAGAAAAGCTTTGGAAAAGTTTTATCCATCTCTTAAGACAATGGAACTTGTGGATTTCAAGGTTAGAATACTCTCTGGAAAGGATGGTACAAAAGCTGTTACAAGGGTTCTAATAGAGTCTAAAGACGAGAAGGATGTTTGGGGAACAGTTGGTGTGGCTCATAACATAATAGATGCAAGCTATCAAGCACTTGTGGATTCTATAGAGTATAAACTCTTTAAGGATGCCTATAAGTAATAACATTAAAAGGGGCTTAAGCCCCTTTTTTACTAAAAAATTTGATTTAAAAAACTTGACAAAATATTTATTTTAATTAAAGTGTAATTAGTATAATAATTTGGAGGAAGTTATGAAGAAAGGTTTTACTTTAATTGAATTGGTAATTGTAATCGTGATTTTGGGTATTTTAGCTGCTGTGGCTGTTCCAAAGTTTGTTGATCTTCAAAGTGATGCAAGGAAATCCGCTGTGAAGGGCTTGGCTGGTGCTATCCAGTCTGCTGCTGCTATCGGGTATGCAAAATATCAAATTGGTCCTGTCACTTCTGGGACGAATTATGACAACGTAACAATAAATAACAAAACAGTATATTTC
>JAOAHS010000045.1 GCA_026415135.1 Calditerrivibrio sp.
TCCCTAACCTTTTCACTACCCTCTCACTCGCTCTACCATCACCATAGGGATTAGTAGCTTGGGACATTTTCCTGTATACCTCCTCATTATTTAGCAGCAAACTGACATGCTCCACTATACTCTTTACCCCAGTACCTACTAACATCGATGTACCGGCCTCTATACCTTCAACCCTTTCTGTCACATCTCTCATTACCAATACAGGCTTACCTAATGAAGGTGCTTCCTCCTGTATCCCTCCAGAATCAGTTAAAACTAAATAAGATTTTTTCATAAGCCACAAAAGATATGGATACTCAAGTGGATCAATTAAATGGATATTTTCAATATCTTTTAAAATTCGATTAACAGGTTCTTTTACATTAGGATTAAGGTGCACTGGATAAACTATCTCTATCTCTCTGTATCTAAAAGCCAACTCTCTTAGTGCATTGCATATATTCTCAAAACCCTCACCAAAACTTTCCCTTCTGTGGCCTGTAACCAACAATATCTTTGATTTTTGATCTTTTATTACCTTTTCAAAAAAACGATCTATTTCCCCTTTCAAAGCAACATCACTTTCTATTCTATTTACTCCCATAAACAATGCATCTATTACAGTATTACCCACAACATAGACATTGTTTCTAATCCCTTCTTTATATAAATTCTGTTTTGCTTTTTTCGTTGGTGCAAAATGAAAATCTGCCAAATGACCCACCAGAACCCTATTAATCTCTTCAGGAAAAGGGGAGTACTTATTCTGACTTCTCAGACCAGCTTCAAGATGTGCAACCTTAACCTTCTTATAAAATGCTGCCAAAGCAGCAACAAATGCCGATGTAGTATCCCCTTGAACAATTACTAATTCTGGCACAAAATCATCCAATACCCCTTCAAGTTTTTTTAGACAATCAGAGGTTATATCAAAAAGAGTTTGATTATTTTTCATCAAATTTAGATCGTAATCAGGAGTTATTTGAAAGAAATCTAACACCTGATCGAGCATCTGTCTATGTTGAGCAGTAATGCACACCTTTGTATTAAAAAGATCTGAATGTTTCTTTAGCTCCCAAAACAAAGGTGCACATTTTATAGCTTCTGGTCTTGTCCCAAAAACAAGTAAGATTTTCTTTCGCATCCTTAACTATACCTTAATTTTATCTGACCGCACTATTCATACCAGGTGGAAAATCTGCCAACAATTCAATTTTGTCCCAATTATCCTTAAACCACTCAATATTCTTATTGAAACCATCCTTAAAATCTATTATCGGCTTGTAATTTATTAATTCTTCAGCTTTACTTATAGATGCTAAGAGCCTTGGTTTAGTATCCCATTTTCTTCTCTCTTTAAAAATTAGACCAGACCTGTTTCCTGTTGTCTCAATTACAAGTTGTGCCATATCTTTAATCGAAATTTCTCTACCAGCTGCAAGGTTAAAATTCTCACCTATAGCTTTTTCATAGTATCCAGCTTTTACCAATCCCTGAACAAGATCAAGCACATAAGTAAAATCCCTCGTTTCCTCTCCAGTACCAGTAATCGGTAACGGAAACCCTTTCATTGACCAATAGATAAAGTTAGGTATTACATTCCTATACTGCCCCGGAACTTCACCAGGACCATAGGAGTTAAAAAATCTGCAGTTCACAATAGGCAGTCCATAATGATGTAGATAGAAATTACAATACATCTCACCTGTCATCTTATTGATTTGATAGGGGGTTGTTAAGTGCATTGAGATAAAATCTTCTTTTAACGGTAATTGAGGGTATGATCCATAAATTGCACAACCACTTGAAGCATATATAAATTTTTCAACTTTACCTAAACGTGCATACTCCAAAAGCTTTATCTGGCCTATAATATCTACTTCAGCCGAGATCTCAGGGTAATCCACAGAATTTTGATTAGCAAAAAATGCTGCCAAATGGAAAACAATAGATATGTCTTCTTTAAAAACTCTTTTCAAATCCACATCATTTCTCACATCTCCTAAAACAAACATAATATTGGGTAACGGTGTTACATTCCATGGGTCTTTTATCTTGATGGAAGAGAGATTATCTAAAACAACTATCTTACCTTTAGCTCCTACTAATTTCGACAATGCAATTATAAGGTTGCTCCCTATGGCACCAGCTCCCCCAGTCACTAATATATTTCTACCTTCATAGAAACTTATTAAGTCACTATCAAAATTAACTACCCCTAAGTAATCTTCAACTAACTTTACACGTTTTTCATATACATTCATAGCCTACTCCCTGTTAAAATCTCTTTATCAATTCATCAATACATTTCTCTTTGTCAAAATGTTCTCTTACATAGTCATACCCATTTCTCCCCAAGATTCCCAACTCATTTGAATAATACAGTTCCTTTGTAATTTTTACCGCCTCATCAATATCACCATACTCGCATGATAGACCACATTTAGCATTTTTTATTATCAAGTGACCATCGCTTTCTTTGTTTAAAAATGCCAAAATAGGTATACCAGCTGCCATATATCCTAAAATTTTACCCGGAACAACAGGTGTTTTATTCCTATTTGTCAAAGAAACAAGGCCCACATCCACATCTTTTACCAACTCGGGGTATTTTGCTTTTGAGACAAAATCTTTGAATATTACATTCTTTAATTTTTTTACTCTTACTTTTTCCTCTAAATATTTTCTCTCCATCCCATCGCCAACAAAAAGGAATACCAAATTGTCCAACTCTTTTAAGCTCTCTGCTAAATCCACTACAAACCCAAGCCCCTGGGATGGGCCAATAACTCCTGCAAATAAAATTATAAATTTATTTTCTAAACCGTACAGTTTTCTAAAACCCCCTGTTCTTGTCACTCCATTAAACTCATTTGTATCAACCCAGTTGTGTAAAACTATAAATTTATCTTTTAAGTCATGATGTTTCTGCTTCAAAAATTCGAGATTCCCTTCCGAGTGAACAAATACTAAATGGGCATTTTCATAAGCATCCCTTTCCATTCTTTCAAAAAATCTGATCAAAAAAGGATTTGTCAGAATCCCCAAGTCGATTGCATTTTGAGGGAAAATATCCTGAACATTAAGAATAAACTTAGCTTTATAAAATCTACTCAATTTACTGCCTAAATTAGCCAATGTTAAAGGAGGACTATATACTATAATTACATCTACTTCTTTTACATATTTTTTTATTCTCCAACTGAAAATAGATGGCATGCTTAGTTGGGATATTCCCCTGATTATGAAGTTTACCTTATGGTGGGGTAGTGTCTTAATACGTATGATTTTTATATCATTTTCCAAAGTAAACTCTGGATAAAATTTATTTTTTTCGCTCTCAGAGAGATTATACTGAGGGTATGATGTTGCAACATATATATCAAATCCTCTGTCTCTTAACCCCTCTGCCAATTCTTGCATCAAATGGGATGCTGATCTAATCTCTGGAGGATAGGAATCCGTAATTAAAAGAATTTTCATACCTTGACAATCCTTTCCTTTGATAATGCATCCCTAATCTTAAACACAGCTAACGTAGAATAAAAGATCTCTTCAAATGACATAGCAGGGTTTTCTTTGCCAGTTATCACTTTGAAAAAGTGATATAGTTCCTCTTTATAACCCATTTCCTGATTCATAGTCTTAAATCTTTTAGTTTTTCCACCTAACCATACTTGTGTCTCTTTAAAATCCTGTACAACTATAGTTTTACCTTCTGAGTAGATCTCAACTCTTTCCCTCGAAAAAGCTTTATCCCCTGATGCAGAGTAAAAAATATTACCTACAGAGCCATCTGAAAATTTTATTACAATTGTTACATTGTCATCATTTATCACTGTTTTATTATTGCCAGAAACTCTATCAGCAAAAACTGTTACAGGATAACTTTTTGTAAAATAGATCATCAAATCCACAAAATGACATATCTCTCCCACTATCCTACTACCACCTTCCTCTTCAGAGTGAACCCAATGATCACCTGGAACAAAACCAGCATTGATTCTATAATTGATCATCATCGGATCTTTTCTGCCTCTTAAATATTCAAATGCTTTGATTGCATGAGGAGAAAATCTTCTGTTATAGCCAACCAGAATAAAAGGTTTATCGCTCATATTGTTATAAACTTCATATATCTCATTTAATTCGTTTTCATCAATACAAATCGGTTTTTCTACAAAAATATGTTTATTGTTTTTCAAAGATTCAATAACCATTTTAGCGTGTAATCTATGAGGAGTTAAGATCACCACAGAATTTATCTCATGATTTTCTAATATCTCCAGATAATTAGTTGTAATGTTTAAAAAACCATATTTTTTAGCAATGTGATCGGCATTTATACCGTTTGAGGTTGATACTGTGTGTAGCATAATATCATTAACCTTAGATAATGCAGGGATCAAAAGAGCCTTACCAAAAAGCCCAGCACCAATGACACCTACAACTGGTTTTTTGCAGTAACATGTTGATGATATTTGAAAATTATGACTCAAAATATCTTTGGCTATTGGATTTTCTTCACTGTTAAGAGATATTTTTTGATCAGAAGAATTATCAGTTTCATCATACGTCAAGACTACCCCTATATAAGGGCCACCTTTGTTATTTAGCATATTCTCATAAATCTCTAATGCACCAGTTATTGGTACCCTATGGGTAATTAACGGTCTTAACAATATTTTTTTCTCTGAAACTAACCTAAGAAATTCTTCGAGATTCCTGTTTTCTGTCCATCTCACATAACCAATTGGATAATCTATCCCCTTATTTTCATACATGGGATCGAGACTACCAGCTCCACCAGCTTTGGATACTATTATCTCCACCTCTTTATGCCACATTTCATTTCTATTTGGATGGATATCTGCTACCCCCACCAAAACAACCCTACCTCTAAAACGAGCAATCTCCACTGCAAGATGAACAGGCTCATCACTTTTAGTGGCAGCAGTAATTATAACCGCATCAACTCCAAAACCGCTTGTATATTTATCAGCTATATTTTTAAAGGTCTCCACATCTGTGGTAGCTTGGTCAATACCCATCTTGTTAGCCATATCTACTTTGTTAGCATCTACATCAAAACCTATGACAACACATCCATAAGCCCTTAAAATCTGAACAGTAATAAGACCTAACAAACCCAGTCCAACAACAGCTACCCTTTCACCAAAAGTAAGGTTTGCACACCTAATACCATGCATAGCAATAATACCAAGCATACCAAACGAAGCCTCTTCAAAGCTAACATTATCAGGGATTCTACAGCATAGGTTTTCAGGAACAGTGATATACTCAGCATGGGAAGCATAACCAGCACCAATACAAGCAACCCTGTCACCGGGTGAAAATTTATGTATATTTCTACCAACCTCCACAACAACCCCAGAAGAGCTATACCCCAAAGGTGTAGGATTATCAAGCCTACCCAATGCTTCCTGGAAGGTTTTCAGAAAACCTTCTTTCTTAGCTTTATCCAAAAACCTTTTTACCAGATCTGGGCGAGCCTTTGCCTTGCCAAGCAATGACTTCTTACCCAACTCTATTATCGATTTTTCAGTACCTATACTAACAAGTGATGTTACATTTTTTATAAGTATAGCACCAGCACCACAATTAGGAGATGGAACATCTACAAGTTCTATTTGGCCTGTCCGATAGTTTTGGATAAGCTGTTTCACTTTTTCACCTCATGTTTATACCAGTTTACTGTTCTTTCTATAGCAATATTTATATCATATGGTAATTTTCCGTTGCAAACATCTACAATAGGTGATAAATCAAATACATATTCTGTTGTGATATTATTAAGTCGGAAACTTGTCAATGGGACATTTACCCACCCTAATAATTTTAAGATATCTCCGATCTTAGCCAATAACTTTGCCAGAACAATTGGCATTTTTTTAATCTTAGGAGCTCCTAACTTTTCTCTAACCATTTCTGCAAAATTATACAAGTCAATCGGTTCAGGATCACCAACATAGAAAGTTTTTTGATGAACTTTCTCAGTTGGAGCAAGTAAGATGCAATGTATCTCATGAGCAATGTTTTCCACATATCCCATTGATCTTTTATAATGTCCATGTCCAATATGCATATACCATCCCTGTGATACAGCCTGAAAAAAATTTATGTAAGGCTCAACCATCCATGGCCCCCATACCGAAATTGGACGAATTATAGTCCATTCAAAAGGTAAATTTAGCCAACTGCGAACAATTTTTTCCCCTTCCACTTTACTTTGTCCATAGGCTGTTGTAGGTAAATAATCTGTATCGTGTTTGGGCATGTATCCCATTTTACAAACAAGCAGTGATGATGTAAAAACAACCCTTTTGACGGTCTGATACTGTCTGTTCAATACTATCAAAGCATTTATAAGGTTTACAACTCCCTGCATATTTGGAGCAAACTCATTTATATCCGTTATAGAATGTGCACCAGTCTTAGCAGCTAAATGAACTACATAATCCGGCTTAAACTCTAAAATAATTTTCTCCAATCTTTCATAATCCATTATGTCACAATGTTTATAAAATTTAGCATGCTCCTTTTTATAAGGTTCTTTAATGTCAATATTTAAAACCTCACAGCCCCTCTCCAGAGCATAATCAACATAATTAGTGCCAATAAAACCTGAACCACCGGTGATGATAACACGCATTTTATCTCCTCAAAATTTTTTCTTTAATAAACTTTCTCAACAACATTACATTTCTCTCTTTAGAAAACTCATAGGGAAGTAAATTACTTCTTTTCATTTTAAATTTTTCTTTATTTAGTAAAACATATTTTAAATTTTCTTTTAATTCGTCGTCAGAATTAAATAATAGTCCATTTTCGCCAACTTTTATCAGTTCAAAATGACCTGGAATATTGCTTAAACTACAAAACTTTCCAAAGAATAGTGCTTCCATAACTGACCTCGACACGCCTTCTGATAAACTTGCAGAAATATATACATCTGCATTATTTAAATAAATCCACGGATTCTCTTGAAACCCTAAAAAAAACACTTTATCATCAATTTTAGCATTTTTACAAAAACTCATAAGATTTTCTTTCTCTTCGCCA
>JAOAHS010000046.1 GCA_026415135.1 Calditerrivibrio sp.
GGAGTAAACTTCTTATAATATTCAAAAAAACTATTTATAACATTTAAATCAAATTTTTTCATTTTCACCCCTTATATTAATCGTCATACTTTGACTAAGCTTTAGTTATATATTACCTTATTTTCCACAAATTACAACTCAATTCATGACATGATTTTTTTTAATTCTTTGTTTTATTTATCCGTTTTAGCTTTATTTCAAAGCTATCTGTAAACATGATAATCTTTCTACCAAGCTCACCACCCACGTCATAACTAACTATCTTAATGCGATTCTTTTCAAGTTCCTCAAAAGCTATCTCTATATTCCTCTGCCCAACATTTAAAATGCTACTCCTTTGCCCCACCGTCTCCAACACTGCAGCTCCACCAAAAACCTTAGCCTGTAAAGATTGAGCATTTGCTCCCATCTCTAACATTTTTTGAATCAATTTGGGTATAGCCACATTACCATACTTTGGGGTCGGAATCCCCTCACCATTCCAAAGAGGCAGGAGATAGTGATTCATACCACCAATTCGAGATACGGGATCCCACAAACATATAGCTACGCATGAACCCAAAATAGTAGTAATCTCAGCTTGGTCTTTTGAAACAAATATGGTGCCCGGTAATAAAAAATGTGACACCATCAAAATGTCTCCGTATCATCAAAGAAAAACTTATTACCTTCTAAAGATATATTTTCTGCTCCCTGTAACGATGGAAGGTGTATTGCAATAACTGTCTCATTTTCTTTTGATGTTACAACTATGCTACCATTCATGAATTCTATCAACATTTTTGTAACAGCTATCGATAAGTTCTTCTCCCTACTACTTTTATATGAATCCACACCTGTAGAAAGTATCTCAATGAAGTTCTTATTGATATCTTCATCATCAAATTTCCCACCAGTATCAGCAAAAACTATATTTAAATTTTCCTTTGTCATCCATGCATTGATACTTATCTTAGATCCATCAGGTGCGTAGTAGATGGAATTATTTAATATATTCATAAATATAAGCCTAAACTTTTCGGCATCAGTAATGAAATAAGCAAACTCATTCATGATTTTTAGATCAACCTCTACATTTTTTTCCTTTATTTTAAGGGCAAAAAGATCAATAACATCCTCAAGAAAATTTTTTACAAGGATCTTGTCAGACTTTAAAGATACCTCCCCAGACTCAAAATCTGCAGCGGTAAAAATATTTAGACATTTATGATAAACATTTAAGGTTTCCCTGTACATTATAGTGAGATATTCCCTTAATTCTCCACAATCAACATTGGCCTTTACAATATTACTTAAAACCAAAAAAATAGTGGTTATAGGATCCATTAGTTCGTTTTTTAAATTTGAAATAAATGATTGTTTAAAAGACTCACTCTCCAAAAGTTTTTCATTCATCTCCTTCAATCTCTTATCTAATACCCGTATTGCCTGGATTAACTTCTCTTTCTCATCATTATGTTCCATCATATTTTCACCTCAAAATATATAAATTTTTAACTCTGACTATCAAATAAAAATTTTTCCACCTCAGACCTTACCTTATCCCATTCATTATACATCTCTTTCAATAGATCCAAACAATCCAACCCTTCTTTAGCTCTTTTGTTTATGGCTTCAGCTTTCTCAGCCATATTAATAAAGCCCAAAGACAAGGCAGCCCCTTTTATCTTATGCGCCTTAGCTCTTATATTGCCAAAATCTTTTAATTTGACAAATTCAGCAAGTTTTTCCAGATAAATGGGAAACTCTTCCAACCCTTGTCTAAACAACTGTTCCACCAAACTCTTAGGAACCTTATTTTTTGTAAAAAAGCCAAAATCTATAACATTACTTATATCTTTAGATTGCTGATTCTCATTATTCACATTAAGCTTATTATTTAAATATTTAGCTAAAATCTCACCTAATTGATCTATCATTATCGGTTTACTAAGATAATCTGTTATGCCAGCAGCAAGGCACCTCTGTCTTTCCTCTTTTTCATAATTTGCAGTAACTGCAATAATAGGAACAGTTTTCAATTGATTTTTACTTTCAAAATCCCTTATCGCTTTAGCAGACTCATATCCATTCATGATAGGCATCTGAATATCCATAAAAACGATATCCGGTGAGATCATCTTATATTTTACAAACCCTTGTTCCCCATTTTCAGCCTCTACTATTTCAGCATTTGGTAGCATCTCTGAAATTAATGTTCTAAAAAGAATCCTGTTCATATCCACATCTTCAACAATAAGCACCTTATACCTTGTTTTGATATCAATTGGTTTTATCTGATAAAACTTAATTGTATCATCACCCTTTTTGTGTATATCTGATAACAATCTTCTCAAACCCCAAATTGTAATGGGTTTTTCCGTAAATAAAACAACGCCAAAATCCATCATATTTTTAAAATATTCCATATCCTCCACTCTACTATAAACAACAATGGTGGGCATTTTAATATCAAGTTGTTTCATCTTATTTTTTATCTCTTCAAAATATAAAATCATACTGTCAGCATCTATCAGCAAAAGATCAACATTTTCCATCAATATCAGATTCATTAAATAGATTAGATCACTGGTAACAGTGCTGTCTATATTCATACAATTTAAAGTTCTCTGTAACTTTTCAGAAAAAGAATTTTCATCGGATAATATAACAGCATTACAAAAACCATGATTTATATACTCACCATCGATCCCTCTTTCTACACTTTCTATAGCAAAATTAAAAATGAATGTAGTTCCTTCACCCTCTTTCGAATCCACAGAGATATCCCCCCCAAGCATAGAAACAAGCTTTTTTGTTATATTCAAGCCAAGTCCTACACCTCCATACTTTCTGGAATAAGTATTATCAACCTGCACAAACGGTTTGAAAATATCGATAAGCATCTCTTTCTTTATACCTATACCTGTGTCTTTCACAGAAAAACTTAATGTATGTTTACCATTTAAATAAAGGTATTCAGACGTAACCTCCACAAACCCCCTCTCAGTAAACTTTATAGCATTAGATAAAAGATTTAACAAAATCTGTTTTAACATCTTAGAATCGGTATAAATATACTCAGGAAGATTTACCGATGGTGTAATAAAGAAATCCAACCCTTTTTTAAAAGCATTATATTTCATAATATCAGAAACATTATCAATCAAATCAAAGAGGTTCACCCTCTCAATTTGGGCCACCATCTCCCCTGATTCTATCTTAGATAAATCTAAAACCTCAGAAATAATAGCCAGTAAGGTATCAGAAGCTGATTGAATATGTTTTATATACCTTCTCTGTTCTTCTGTAAGTTTTGTATTCATCAGAAGATTAATAAAACCAACGATAGTAGTTAAAGGTGTCCTTATCTCATGACTTATGTTTGAAAGAAATCTTGATTTTGCAATACTTGCATGTTCTGCTCTCTTTTTTTCCTCTTCGAGTTTATTTAATAGTTTTTTTCTTTCATCTATATCAAGTATAGCTCCAACAATCCCCATTAAATTACCATTTTTATCAGTAAAGGTACTTTTGTAAAACTCCACTTCTCTATATTCACCATTTGCATTCCTGATTCTATAGCAATAAATCTGATTACCTCCTTTTTTTAAAAGTTCCAAATCTGCTTCATGATATTTTTTAGATAGATGCTCTGGATACAAATCAAAAACAGTCTTACCCCTTATTTCATCCTTTTCTAATCCAACAAACTTTACAAATTCATCATTTACATCAATATACCTTAAATCTTTATCTTTATAAAAGATAGGCACAGGGACAGTATTAATTATCGTCTCAAGGAGATTCCTTTGGCTTTCCAAATCCTTCAACAGTTGATCTTTAGATACTCTTTTTTTTGTCTCTTTCACACAGACCTCTTTATAATTATACCACAAAAATTTAATAAAGTTTTATTGTATTTTTCATCTCGACAGTTTATAATAAAATAAAATGTTTAAGGAGGCTGGTATGTTTGTAGAAGGACTTGAACCAAATGTAACTATAACCACTGTCGGAAATGAAGTTTTAGTAGGGGGGGATGTTGTAAATATCACAGATTACAGATTAATAAAGGAAAGTGTTTTAAAGGCAATTGGTAGCGAAGGTAAATATGTAAAGGTAATATTTTCCGATGCCGAATCCCTTACCTCTTCCGTAATCGGTTTTTTCTTAAAATTGGTTCAGAAGGATAACATAGAGGTAAAGATGGTTGTAAAAAAAAATACTCTTATGTCGTTACTGGAGATATTAGGACTTGTGAAAATATTTAATGTTACCTTAGAATGACAAACGAACACATTACTTTTAAATACAAAGAAACACCAGAACTACTTAAATCAATAAAAGCAGTTCTGGTGGATGATGAGAAGATAACTGTAAAAGCACTAAAAATGTTTTTAGATTCTTACATCGATGATCTCTATTCTTTTTCAGATCCAAAAGAAGCCATATCATTCATTGAAACAAACGAAATCGATCTGTTGATAACCGATTTTTGGATGCCAAATATTAATGGTATTGATCTGATTAAATTTGCTAAAAATAAAAATCCAGACGTAGCCACAATACTTTTAACAGTTGATGCCAATCTATCTGGTATCAGTGTGGTAAATGCTGGAGTAGATAAATACATCCAAAAGCCAGCCTTTGGCGATACCTTACTATCAGCGATTGAAGAAGCGATAAATAAATTTCTTCTGAAAAAAATCGTTATAGAAAGTCAACAAAAAGATATTGAATTGATGAGGCTTAAAGAAAGATATTCCATTTTTCAACAGGAAGAAGCTTACAAAAAACAGTTAAACATAATAAAAAACGAGTTGTATCTTTCAACAATAAATAGTAAGATAACTAAAAACAACTCATATTTTTATATAAAAACATCCTATAAACCTTTTGAAATTTTAAGTGGTGATTGTTATTCCATAAGAGTTTTAAGTCCCCATGAAGCTTTTATATTTATTCTTGACATTATGGGCAAAGGGATCTCCGCCTCTGTTACTTCAATTACATCCACTACGTATCTTAACCACCTAATAAATACTATGGGCGGATCAAAAAAACTTACACTAAAAATCATTATAAACAAATTTTTAAGGTTTATTAAACCGATTTTAATAGAAGACGAAATATTATGTGGACTTTTTTTAATATTAAATTTTCAGTCCCAGAGATTACAATTTGTAAATTTCTGCATGCCACCGTTATTTTTTGAAGAAAACGATACCATCCAATATATACCAGCAGAAGAACTACCCATTACTAAAAGAACCGAAGAGTTTCATATCCAAGAAAAAGATATCTCCAACATCACAAAATTAATTCTATTGTCCGACGGTATTGTAGAATCCAAAACCATAAACAAAAAACCATATATATTTAACATAAAAAAGGATATCAGACTTAGCTATAGTTTAAAAAACTTTATGGAAACAGTAGCATTAAATATTTCCAAGATCCCTGATGACTCCACTGTAATATTTATAAAAAAATGTTCTATATTAGGGTGCTTTCATAAAGAATATATTATCCCTTCTAGGAGTAGTGATATTGACAACTTTTTAAATAAACTAAACAAACGATTACAAAAAATCCATGCTGACAAATATTTCAAAAGCAATATAACTACTATCCTCATGGAACTACTCGCAAATGCCCATGAACATGGCAACTTAGGCATAACATCTGAACTTAAGGACAAATTAATCTCAGAAGATATGTATGAAAAATATATCCTCGAAAAAGAAAAGGCTACAAATAAAGAAATCAAAATATCATTTACAATCTCTGTTCAAAAAAAAGAGTTATACTTAACGATCGAAGATCAGGGAATAGGTTTTGATAAAAATATTTTTGAAAATAACAAAAATCCTAATTTTTGTGGTTATGGAATGAGGATTTTAGATACCCTGACAAAAGACTTCTTTTACAATAAAGAAGGTAATATTGTTACAGCAATAGTAGACCTTTCTACAAAATGTACATTTGATATAATATATTGATAATCAGTTAATCTAATCGATAGTAACAATTTCATATACAAACCTGATCAAATTAATTAGCTTATTTGTATCAAAAGGTTTTGAGAGGAAAAAAAATCGTCTATTAAAATCTGGGTCCTTTTTTATTTCATCTTTGGGATACCCACTTATCAATATAACCTTTATTTTGGGATAGGTTTCTTTTATGAATTTGTATAAATCAAGACCTGTCTCTTCACCCAATTTATAATCAATCACTGCCACATCTATATCATTTTTTGATATAATATCCACAGCGGCCCAGTAATCGTGTGCTGAGAATACATTTGCCCCTCTATTTTTAATGGAGGATTCTATTGAATGCAACAGTGTTTCATCATCGTCCACTAACAATATATTTATACCTGGCAAAAATTTATTATCATAAGCGATATCCTCTTTTTTAACAATAGGAAGTAGAATTGTAAAAATTGTCCCACTGGTATATTTAGAGTTACATATTATATATCCACTCATACCTTTTATGATATTGTAGGCAGTGCTTAGTCCAAGACCTGTTCCTTTAGGTTTTGTACTAAAAAATGGCATAAAAACTTTGTCCATTTCATTTGGCTTCAAACCTATACCATTGTCCTCTACATGAATAGCGAGATAACTACCTTTTTTTATATTAACTTTTTGGCTTGGAGTAGCAAATTTTACAATATCATTATCATATATCAGAATTTCTGTCTTTATGCGGACTTTACCCCCTGCCAAACTACCAAATTTCTCTTCTATAGCCTCTTTCGAGTTAATAAGTAAATTCAAAAGTACCTGCCCCAACTCCACTGAATCCCCATAAACAAACTCATGAAGATTATTTTCAAGATAAAATTCTACTTTATCATCTAATACCTTATTAAAAAATGTTTTTTGATTCTCCAAGAACTCATATATATCTATTTTGGTATAAAAAACTTTTTCCTTTTTACCAACCTTCATTAACTTATCATAGAAATCAGATGCTTTCCGTACAATTGACTTTTGAATTTCCAAAATCCCTTTGATATTCTCAGGATTATATAGTTCTTTTTCAATGTTTAAAATGGTGATATTTAAAGATGTCACAATGTTGTTGAGATCGTGCGTTATCGGTAGTATTAGTTTACCAACGGTTTCTATAGATTGACTTCTCAACAGCTGTTTTTCCATCTCCACTTCATCCGTAATATCTTCTTTTATTGCAGCAAATTTCACAATATTACCCTCAAAATCCTTAAGAGGAACTATTATAGCCTTCTCATGGTAGAGCTCTCCATTTTTCTTTTTATTGATAAACTTCCCCCTCCATATCTTACCAGCATTAATTGTATCCCATAAATCTTTGTAAAAAGCCGCATCATGATAATCACTCTTTAAAACAGCAGGTGTTTTTCCAACTGCCTCCTCGTACTTATAACCTGTAACCTCTTCAAAAGATTTATTTACATACTCTATCCTGCCGTTTTTATCGGTGATAATGATTTCCACCGTAGCATTTTCAAGAATCTGATGAAGAATAAGGGAATTTCTCTTCAAATCTAAATCATCCGTAATATCAGAAAAAATCATAAAATACTTATATTTAACC
>JAOAHS010000047.1 GCA_026415135.1 Calditerrivibrio sp.
GTTGACATCGAGAGATCTTAAAAGTATTTTTGCAAAAAAGCTGGAGGTAATCATGCCAAAATACAGATCATTTACATCCACATCAGGAAGAAATATGGCAGGTGCCAGAGCACTTTGGAGAGCAACAGGTGTAAAAGAAGAAGATTTCAATAAAAAACCTATTATAGCTGTTGTAAATTCGTTTACCCAGTTTGTCCCGGGACATGTCCATCTAAGAGAAATTGGCAAGATGATGGTGGAAGAGATAGAAAAAGCGGGTGGGATAGCAAAAGAGATGAACACAATAGCCATAGATGACGGAATAGCTATGGGGCATGACGGAATGCTGTACTCATTGCCATCCAGAGATCTCATTGCTGATTCTGTGGAATATATGATAAATGCCCACTGTGCGGATGCAATGGTATGTATTTCAAACTGCGATAAAATCACCCCCGGCATGCTTATGGCTGCCATGAGACTTAACATACCTGCCATATTCGTGTCTGGTGGGCCTATGGAAGCTGGAAAAGTCTTTTTAAAAGGGAAGGAAAAAAAGATGGATCTTGTGGATGCTATGGTGGCAGCTGTCAGCAAAGATTATGATGATGAAGAAACATTACAAATAGAAAGATCAGCATGCCCCACCTGTGGGTCCTGTTCAGGCATGTTTACTGCAAACTCTATGAACTGTTTGGCAGAAGCATTAGGTATGGCATTACCCGGCAATGGAACACTTTTGGCTACTCACAAACTAAGAAAAAACCTTTTTTTAACTGCTGCAAGAAGGATAGTTGAGCTCTGCCATCAATACTACGAAGAAGATGATACCTCCATTTTACCAAGATCGATAGCAACTTTTGAAGCTTTTGAAAACGCTATGACATTGGATATTGCTATGGGGGGCTCCACAAATACCGTTTTACATATCTTAGCTATTGCCCATGAGGCCGGTGTTAATTTTACAATGAGTGACATAGATAGACTATCCCGCAAAACTCCAAATCTTTGTAAAGTAGCTCCATCCACAGACAAATATCACATAGAGGATGTCCATAGAGCAGGAGGAATTTTCGGAATTCTCGCAGAATTAAATCGGGCTAACCTCATCCATACACATGTAAAAACTGTCCACTCAGAGACATTAGGCGAAGCAATTCAAAGATGGGATGTACTAAATGGTGACCCAGAGGTAATAAAGTTTTACTCCGCTGCACCTGGTAATGTCCCAACATTGGAACCTTTTTCTCAGGATAAATACTGGAACCTTGACCTTGACAGAAAAAATGGATGTATCAGAAACATAGAAAATGCCTACAGTAAAGATGGTGGACTGGCTGTACTATTTGGCAACATAGCCCAAGAGGGATGTATAGTTAAAACAGCAGGCGTTGACGAATCGATACTAAAATTTAAAGGTAGAGCTAAGGTGTTTGAAAGTCAGGAGGATGCTGTTAACGCCATTCTCTCAGATAAAATTACCCCAGGTGAAGTGGTGGTTATCAGGTATGAAGGCCCAAGAGGTGGACCTGGTATGCAGGAGATGTTATACCCCACAAGCTACCTCAAATCAAAAGGGCTTGGAAAAGTGTGTGCCTTGATAACAGATGGTAGATTCTCTGGAGGGACTTCAGGTTTATCCATAGGACACATCTCCCCAGAAGCCGCAGAAGGTGGTAATATAGCTCTTATTGAGGATGGAGACGAAATAATTATTGATATACCAGAAAGAATAATCCACCTTAATGTTTCTGAAGAAGAACTAATCAGAAGAAAAAATAATCTCATAAGTTCCGGAGGATTTAAACCCAAGCATAGACAGAGAACGGTCTCTACAGCCTTAAAAGCCTACGCATTACTTACCACTTCAGCGTCAAAAGGTGCAATAAGAGATGTTTCTAAATTTTACAAATGATAAAAGGGGACTACTCCCCTTTATCATGTTTGTCTTTTTCTGATCTCTGAAACCTGTTCTCCACCTATACCATAATTTTCCATATCAACCTCTTCAATAATCACCACTGTTGTCTTTTCTCCCCTACCCATCACCTCGACAAAAGCAGAAGTAATCTTCCGAATCAACACTCTCTTTTGCTCAGTAGTTGCTCCACCATGTTCTTTTGTCATCTTAACTGTAATAACTGGCATAACGCCTCCTTTGTAAGATATAAAGAAAAATCATAATTATACCACCTAAAAATATAGACAAAGATGCCAGTGCAATCGGACTATAAAAGCTCCTTGTTTTATCAGCTAAATAGCCTCCTATAATAGGTCCTAATATCTGACCAAAACTAAAAAATATAGTTAATACAGAGGTTGTATTCCTAATATTAGTTATCTCCTTTGCCACTACAAAAGAAAGGGATACAATACCTAAAAAAGTCCCCCCAAGACCTAATGCTGATATAAATAGGTACAAATAAGAAAATTTTATCAATGGCAGTGCCACACATATACATTGCAAAAAATACAAAAAAACTAATATCAAAACATTACCAACCTTCTTCCCCAAAATCCCCCACAATGGTGTAAAAATTGAAGCACCCAAACCAACCACCACCCAAACCAACCCAGATAAAAAAGATGAGCCCTCCACCCTGTAAACAAGAGCTGACACAAACGTACCAGTTATAATATACCCAAAACCCTCTAAGAAATATGCAATGGTAACTAATTTCACAGGTAGATTATTTCCTTTGATATCTTGGCATGTATCCATCTGTCTTGTCTGTTCAGGTGTTTTAGGAACTGTGGCATAAACAACTATCGCAGGTAAGATACTCAAAAGCCCCATAAGTAACCATATTTTTGATGAACTAAAAAACTTACCCAAAAAAGGTATTGTCATCCCAGACATAACCATACCAATACCAATGCCACTGAAAATAAAACCCGAAAGATGTCCAAAACCACTCTTTATTAGATAGTTTATAACGAAATCTGATCCATATATAAGTATCAGAGCACTACAAAAACCTGCCCAAAACCTCACTAAAAACCAAAATACAACACTTTCAAATACCATAAGTGATATGGTAATAACAGAGATAACCACCGAAATCCTAAATAAAATAAACTTTTTCGAATTATCTTTCAATGTAATCGCGAATATAGCCCCAAGTAGATATCCAAAAAGATTTACAGAAGCCAAAGAACCAGATATAAAGTCAGACAATGAAAACTCCCTTTGCATTAAAGGTAGTATTGGAGTATAGACAAACCGTGATATCCCCATCCCTAAAAATAACGAACAAAATCCACCAAATAAAACCGATATAATGTCTAAATTTAGTTTTTTCATAAAAAAAGACGGAGTAACAGATACTCCGCCATATCAAGCTTTTCTAACCCCTATAATTGGGATCTGAATATCGTATTTCTCTAAAAGTACGCCCACTAAAAAGATGAAAAAGCCCACAAAAGTGAAGTAATCTGGCATTAGCATCAATATACCACCAACAATATATAAGATCCTCTCAAGTGGTGTGGATTTTTTCTTCCAATACCCCAACACACCTGCTTCAAGGGCAAACATCGCCACAGAAGCACCTAAAAAGATAAATAGAATACTCCAGAAATCCCCTTTCATAAGGTATTGGGGTACAAATATGAAAAAGAAGGGCATAATATATCCACCTATACCAAGCTTCATAGAGTACCATGCTGCCTTTAACCAGCTACCACCAGAAATGGCTGTAGTAGTAAACACAGCAATACAAACAGGGGGAGTAAGACCAGACTTAATTGCAAAGTAGAATATAAACATGTGGGCTGCAAGGGGATCCACTTTCATCTGCGTAAGAGCTGGTACTAACACAGCAGCTGCCACCACATAAGCTGCTGTAGTGGTCATACCCATACCTAATATCATAGAGGTAAGCATGGTAGCTACAAGTGCCAGAAATACATTGTGTCCAGAAATTTCGATAATTATCTCAGAGACCTTTACACCAAAACCTGTCATCGATATGAGGGTAACCACAATCTGTACACATGACATCATTACCATCAGCCAGGCAAGAGCCTTTACTACACCTTCAAACAATCCACCATAGATATCCTTAATCCTCTTTACAATTTCATCTTTAACCAGTTTTCCTCCAAAAAATGTGTAGTATATTACAGATACAACAATTGCCCATGCTGCACACACCTGTGGAGGGAAAAACATGAATAGTAAAACACCAAGTGTACCAATTGGCAGGAAAAAGCCTAAAATATTACCTGGCTTAAAAACCTCTCTTACCTTAGGCATAAGCTCAGGTGGAATCTTACCCATGCCAGTTTTACCAGCCTCGATCCATATCCCAGCAGAAATACCAATAAAGTAAATCAGGGCCGGAACAGTCCCCGCAATCATGATAGAGGTATAAGGGATATTTAAAAATTCCGCCATGACAAAACAGCCAGCACCCATAATGGGGGGCATGATCTGTCCCCCAGACGATGCCGAAGCCTCTACAGCGGATGCAAACTCCCTTGAAAAACCAAACCGCTTCATCAAAGGGATTGTAAAAGAACCTGTTGTTGCAGCATTTGCCACCGAAGAACCACTAAGCATACCAAAAAGGGAGCTAGAGATAACTGCAACATGCCCAGGTCCACCCCTAATTTTCCCTCCCGCATAAGTGGAAAGATCCATAACCGTCTTACCTACACCAGTAGCAAATAAAATGGGACCAAAGATTATAAACGGTGCAATTATTCGGCTTGCCATATCTGTGAGCATTCCCCATATCCCTTCCGTCATCATGAAGAGCTGATACATTATATCGATATAATCAAAGCCCGGATGAGCAAATCTCCCTGGGATATAAGGACCATAAATAGTATAAACAATGAAAAAAATAACCAGTATAGGTATAACCCATCCCAAAGCTCTTCTTGTCCCCTCAATTAGCGCTACAACCAATATAACAGCCATTAAAAGCTCTAAGTCATTTATACTTCCTGGATTTCTAACTATAGTTTCCCAGTTTATCATTACATAAAAACATGGAATTATACTGAGGACTATAAACAAAAGGTCAAGTACCGATGGAGCTTTTTCTGTACCAGTGATCAAGATATTTAAGAACTTGTTGTTAAACTCCTTTTTAATCATCGGATAAACCAGAAACACTATAGCAAGACCAATAGAAAGTGAGATACCACCTTGTAGTAGAGGATGAAGGGAATAAAGAAGGGAGGTCCACATAACAAAGCCTCCCCAAGCCAAAACAAGTGTAGCTAACAAATATTTCCAAAACCCTTCTAACTTTCTCATAATAAATACCTTACTACTTCTTATCTGTTACTATTAAACTCATCTCTTTGTAACTACCCTGGTTACCAATAATCTCCAATTTATATGTTCCAGGTTTGGCCATCATTGGGATAGACGTCTTGACACTTATATTACCCTTGTCATCTGCAGTAATCACATCCACTTTTTCCGTACCAAGACCAATTTTTTCTCCTGCACTAAGTGTTAATATGATATCTATCTCCTCACCACTTTTAAAACCAGTTCCATCTATGCTTATTTGGGTTAGTGCTGGCCCAGAAGGAGGTGTTATCTTAACATCTATGTTACTTGCTATAGCGATACCACTAATAAAAACCAAAAACATTAAACTAAAGATAGATTTTCTCATGGTTTACCTCCATATTGTCGTTAATTAAGAAAGGGGAGTTTACCCCCTTTTATTACTTCATCCCTGGAGGAAGGAGCTTTGCAGGGACATTTACTTTTAACACTTCCCTATAAAACTTCACAGCACCTGGATGTAAGGGTACATTCAGGTACTTTTCAGCCATACCAAACATATCATCGAAATTCCCCTCTTTAAGGGTTGCAAGGGGGGTAACTATATCTTTTCTGTTATCCCACACAGCTTTTACTATTTTATACACAACATCGTCTGGAAGATCTTTATCAACAAAATCTGCCACAACGTAAGCAAGACTGTTCTGTTCTTTCTTTACACTTTTGAACAAACCTGCAGGTATCTTCATTGCAAGTCCCTGACCAGGATACACTTTATTAAAATTATCTATGAGCTTTTGATCAACATCGAATACTACAATATCCATGTTTGATTCGAGATCAAGAATTGCAGAGTCTTTAAAACCAGCCTTGAACCATGCCTTTACTACTCCGGACTTAAGGGCATCCACACTTGCCCCTATACCCATCATTTTATAGTTTGGGGTAATATTGTTAGCTTTGAAAAACAGTTCAACCACTCTACCTGAAGTGGTACCTGGGTTCATAGCAAAATCAACCCCAGAAAGACCAGTAACAGATTTTATATTAGCTTTTTCAGCAGCCACGATATGAATCGGAGTTATATATCCGCCCCACAAGGCTCTAAGGTTTGGGTTCTTTTTCCCCTCATAGTCAATGATACCCATATAGTTAGCATAAGCTGCTGCCGCATCAGCTGGCCCTATATGAATAGATTTTCTCTGAAGCCTACTTAAGTTTTCAACAAAACCACCTGTTTCCACAACAGTGACCTCAATTTCACCTGGATATGTGCTGTTTACAACCTTAGCCATTGCAACCGTATTGGCATACAAACCTGACCTGACAGAAGTAGCTCCCCATTTTATAAAAGTTTTTTTAGCGTAGGCAAAATCTGAAAACGAAACAGTTAAAAATAGGGATATCAAAAAACTAAGAAAAGATTTGGACAACATAGATGCACCTCCACTGTTTTGATATATATATTTTAACAAAAAAAACGATTTCAGTAAATAAAAAAATATGCTATTATAAACAATAGCACAGAAAAAAGTTTTTACACCCCTCTCAATCAACCATATACAAGCAGTTTTAGTTAGAACATCTTTATAAAAAAACTGCTTATCACTTAAAAGTTTTATTTGTCAACATACAATTTATCGTGACTTTTACCGCCAGTATACCAATCCGTTTTGGGTCTATCATCATACACCACAGTCACAGCCTCAGGGGGACAACCCAGATTCTTAACAAAAACCTCTGTGATATCCTTTGCTATATTATCCTTTACCTCTTTGCTTTTCCCCTGCCACATCTCTACCCTAACCACTGGCATAGAATACCTCCACCACCTAAGGCATAACAAATTTAAAGTTTTTAGGCTTAACAGTCAAAACAGGACAAGGGGATTTTCTGACAACTTTCTCAGCTGTGCTACCGAAAAGAACATGCTCAAGACCAGTCCTACCATGAGTACCTATTATTATTAGATCAGCTTTCATATCTTTAGCCTCACTGATAATCTCAACAAAAGCTGTACCTTTTAGCATTTTCACATCATAAGTAACCTCTTTTAATTCGGGAAAATGAGCTAAAAATTCATCCATCTGTTTTTTAGCTGATTCTTCCAACTCTTGATCAAGATTTTGAAAAGTTACCTGAGGCAAATAAAACGCCACAATCTGACTCTCATCAAAAATAACGTGAACTATTCTCAGCTCTGCCCCAAAATTTTTTGCAAACTCAATGGCATACTGCATAGCATATTTTGATGTTTCAGAAAAATCTGTCGGCACTAAAATCTTTTTAATATTTATCATAATCAACCTCCACTACTTTTTCTAATTATATACTAAGGTGAAAAAATAAACAATCGCTTTTAAATATACCTCAAGCAGACCATTTAATAATCACCCCACAAGAATAAAATCAGCTTCCAAGTAATCATAGTTTACTTTAAACAAGGATACTTTAACCCTATCACCGAGCTTTAGTTTAATTTTCTTTTTCTTCCCCATAAAGATATTCTGGCTTTCCAAATAATAGTAATTATCTCCCAGCATATTTTCAATGGAAACAAATCCTGTGAGGAGGAATTTATCAAGATAAACAAATATACCGTTTGGGGTTAGCCTGTTTATATAAGCGTCAAAAACAGCATCAGTGTGGGACTGAAGAAATTTAAGCTTTTTATAAAGATGTATCTCCCTTTCCGCTTCCTCTGCTAATTGCTCTGTTCTGGATGAATTTATAGCTGCACCATCAAGGTACTCCTCATCGTAATCAAAATTATATCCAAACAATTTTCTCTTTACAAGTCTGTGAACCACTAAATCAGGGTATCTCCTAATAGGACTTGTAAAATGTGTATAACACTGAGAAGATAAGCCGAAGTGACCCGTGTTATCAGGGGAATATAAAGCCTTTTGCATAGTCCTGACCAACATGGAACTTAAAAGGTAACCAAAAGGAGATCTACTTATCTTTTCAGACAACATCTGAATCGATTTTGGGTCAAATCCGTCTACATCTTCCACATCTATACCATATAAATGACACAATGAGGTAAACTCTTTTAGTTTATCGGCATCAGGAACACCATGAACCCGAAACATGCTCCTATTATAATTTTTCTCAAGAAACTCAGCCACTACTTCATTTGCCTCAATCATAAAAAACTCGATTAATCTATGGGATATTTTTCTCTCAAGGGGCTTGATATCCACCATATCCCCTTCATCATCAAAATAAAATTCCACCTCCGGTAGATCAAAATCGATCATACCATCTAACTTTCTTCTACTCATGAGCTTTTCTAACAACTCCAATCCATAGATTACAAGATCGTTTAACCTTTTGTCTTCAGAAAGTACTTTTTTTTCTATAAGATCATTCACAAAATTGTATGTCAGTCTATAATCACTATTTATGATAGACTGATGAAACTTGGAAAACAACCTATTACCACTATCATCGTAATCTATCTCAACCGTAAGAGCCAATCTATCCACATTTGGCTTAAGACTACACATCTCATTAGAAAGCTCCTCAGGTAGCATCGGTATAGCAAACTCAGGAAAATATATACTTGTGCCCCGCCTATATGCCTCCTTATCCACTTTACTACCAGCTCTTACAAAATGAGCCACATCGGCAATATGAACATAGAGCTTATAACCGTTATTCGTTTTCATGATAGATATAGCATCATCAAAATCCCTCGCTGTTTCACCATCTATTGTGACTGTGAAAAGATCGCGAAAATCCTCCCTTTTACCTGGATATTTAATAAGCTCTAAAACATCTCTTTTTACTGCTTTTTGAACAGATTTTGGGAACTCCCTTCTTATCTCATATTTCTCCAAAACGATTATATTTTCAATACCTTTATCAGCAAGGTTACCTAATATCTTGTGTACCTTACCTTCAGGGTTCCGGTTCTTCTCGGGGTATTTCGTTATCTCACAGATTACCACGTCATCATCTTTAAGATCATCAGCATACCTTTTCGGTATATAAATATCAAAACCGAATCTTTTAACAAAAGGTATGACATAGGCAAAAAATCTGGATTTCTCCACCCTACCTATAATCTTGGAATAACCCCTCTCGATGATCTCAACAACCCGCGCTTCTTTTTTTCCTTTAAAAACCTCTATCTGTACCTTAACAATATCCTTATGGGAAGCTCCGTTAAGTTTAGATTTTGGTATAAATACATCAGGCAGATCTGGATTATCTGGAATAAAAAAACCATAGCCATCTACAGCCAAATCCACTTTCCCAACGAGCAACTCTTGTTCCTTTCTTTTAACCTTATCTTTACTCCTCTTTTTCCCCATTCAGCTTTAACTCCTTGATTCGAGATCTTAAGGTATTCCTATTTATACCCAAAATTCTTGATGCCTCCGACTTATTCCATTTCGTTAAATCCAATGCCACTTGTATTAATGGTTTTTCCACTATCTTCATATATTCAATATAAGCGTCATTATTACCGGTTATTATTGAATAGTCCATGATCTGTTTTGCAAGATCGTAAAGTCTTTCATGTAATGAGTCCTCTTCATGGGAAATACAACTCTCTTTTATCTTATCCGGCAGATCATCTACAGTTATAACCGATCTACTTGATTGCACTATTGCATACTGAATGGTATTCTCCAATTCCCTAATATTACCAGGCCAGCTGTATTTCTTTAGTACCTCTATAGCCTCATCAGATACCCCCACAACTTCTTCTTTTATATGACTATACTTTTTCAAAAAATGTTCAACGAGCATAGGGATATCTTCCTTCCTTTCTTTTAATGGAGGTAGCTTAATCTCCACAACATTAAGCCTATAAAAAAGATCCTCCCTGAAGCTACCCTCTTTTACCATCTGCTCCAGATTCCTATTAGTAGCTGCTATTATTCTAACATTTAATTTAATCTTTTTGTTTGAACCTATCCTCAAAATCTCTTTATCCTGTAACACTCTCAAAATTTTAGATTGTAAACCTAACTCCATCTCACCAATCTCATCCAAAAAGATCGTTCCACCGTCAGCTTCTTCGAATTTACCTATTTTATCTGAGATAGCACCAGTAAAAGCTCCTTTTACGTGTCCAAAAAGCTCGCTCTCTAAGAGATCTTTGGGTATGGAAGCTACATTCACCGCTACAAAAGGTTTCTCCCTGCGATTACTTTTTTCATGAATCATATTAGCAATGACCTCTTTACCCGTTCCTGTCTCCCCTGTAATCAAAACACTGATATTAGTCCTGGCAACCTTACCAACTACCTTATATACCTCCAACATCTTTCTTGAGTTTGTCTGATAGTCGTAAGGTATCGGCTCTTTATTCTTTACAAAATCTATTTTTTTAGAAAAGAGATCTATTACCCTATTTTTTATTTCGGTAACATTAAAAGGTTTCGGAAAAAAATCTATCGCACCAATCTCCATAGACTCTATTACATTACTACTTGTATTCTGAGCTGTTATTACAATGAAATAGATGTTCTTAAATATATTTTTCCACCTTTTGATTAATCTTAGTCCACTATCTTCATCTAAAAAAATATCCACAATACATAGATCTATTTTTTCATTTTCCAATATTTTTTCAGCTGAAGTTCTATTTGTTGCTGTTTTGACAATTATGTTTTCATCTTCCAAGCCCTCTTTCAACAACCAGAGGATATTTTCCTCATCATCAACAACCAACACTTTTATCATCTAACTCTCCACTTGAATAAGGTATTAGTATATTAAAAGTAGTTCCATATTTATATAATGTATTAAAAAATATCCTACCATTATGTTTCTCAATAATATTCTTTGCTATAAAAAGCCCTAAACCGCCCCCTTTACTCTTAGTGGTAAAAAATGGATTGAAGATCTTGTTAACATCTTCATTTTTAATACCTCCAGATAGATCACTAATACTAAACTTTATCATCGAAACAGTTTTGTCTGTGTATGAGGATCTCATTTTCATGGAAGCATCTATTGATACAGATATATTTATTTTAGTTTTACTGTAAGCATCACAACTGTTTTTTAGTATATTAAAAATCGCGATATAGAACTGTTCTTTGTCACATCTGAACTTAGATATCTCAGGATCTATATCAGCACCTATCTCCACATCTGGATAAATCATCTTTGTAGCAGAAATTAGCTCTTCCAAAAAACTTTTCAATATCACCGTATCAATCTTTAGATTTTTAAACAACACAGATATACTATCCAGCAGGTGCTGTATTCTACCACTTTCTTTTGTAATGATATCTGCAGTATGTTGAACAAAACTATCCTTAAAGCGCAACTTGAGCAGTTGGGAAGCACCGTTTATTACCGTCAAAGGGTTCTTTATTTCATGCTGCATAGACAAAAGATCTATAAAATTGTTCATATCGTTTAAATAATCTGTCAAATCTAAAAAATAAAAAAAGTCACCGAACTTTGCTACCCCCAACTTCATGCTGGAAATATTTATAAGCTTAATATTGTCGGAAAAGATATTTCGAATAAACTGCTTGGGATCATCATTTATATTAATGGTGATATTATTTAAAATCTTTTCCGCATAATCATTTATCGGAATTACCCGGCCATCTTTAAACTCAAACTTACCTATCCTTAAAATATCCAGTTCATCATTCATGTTAATTTATTACATCATTCTCTTTTGGTTCTTCAATAAAAGGCTCAAACCTGAAATCATCTATGATGTCTTCAGTTTTCCTATGGGAAGATGGATCAAACTTATAATAAACCACCTCAGGTGAGGCTGGAAATATATTTTGAGGTATTTTAGAAATAATACCATTCATAAATTCTATCCAGATAGGCAGCGCTGCTCTTCCTCCAGTTTCACCTCTGCCAATAGGGATAAATTCATCAAAACCGACCCACGTACCCACGACAATATCAGGGGTATAACCAATAAACCAAGCATCTTTATAATCATTTGTTGTACCTGTTTTACCTGCAATAATTCTTGGAATCGCCCGAGCCGCTTTTGCTGTACCATCCTCAACAACATTCATGAGGATCTCATTCATAACATGAATCACAGAAGGTCTTATCCTCTGTTCACCTTCTTGAGGCTGTTTCTCTAATATTACATTTCCATTATCGTCAATAACCTTTGTGACAGCATAAGGTATTACACTTTTGCCCATATTAGGAAACAGAGCATAAGCATAAACCATTTCTAACAGAGAGATCGATGCTGAGCCTATACTGATAGACAGATCGTTTGCCAGTTCTGAAACTATACCAAATCTATTATTTGCAAAATCTTTTATCTTTTTTATCCCAATCTTTTCAGCAATCTTAACACTCACAACATTTTTTGATGTGGTCAAAGCATCCTTTATAGTTGTAAAACCGTAGTATTGCCTATCAAAATTTTGAGGTGACCAAAATTTGCCCTTTTCTCCGCTTTCAAGCATTATTGGGGCATCATATACAAGGGTGGTAGAGTTGTAGCCACTGTCGATGGCAGCAGTATAAACAAAAGGTTTAAAAAGACTACCTACTTGTCTTTTTGACTGATAAGCCCTATTAAAATAAGATTTTCTGTAATCAAAGCCACCCACCATCGCCAACACAGACCCATCACTCGGACTAACAGCCAGCAATGCCCCTTCTAATTTAGGTTCTTGTGAAAGTAGAAACCCTTTATCTGTTTTTTGCACTAAAATCCAGTCACCTACGTTAATAATCTTTTTAAAGTCATCCAGTTGAAAGATCTTTCCACCATTAGGATAAGCCCACCTGTTCTCTGAAAGATGCAAAATCCCCTCTTTACCTTTAAAATCAAAAGCCACTTCAAACTGGGAGACCTTTTTAACTTTTACAGCATATACACCAAATTCGGAGAGATACTCCACTTTTTTTACCTTCTCCTCATATTTAGGATCATCACTTTTAGCCACCACACCGAAATACCCTTGCCTGTTGTTGACACTGATAACCCCATTTCTTACAGCTTCTTCTGCTTTAATCTGCATATCAAGGTCAAGAGTAGTATAAATTTTGTAGCCAAGATCATTAAAATCCTCTATTTTTAGCTCCTTTTTCAAGTTTGCCGTTACATAATCCACAAAATACCCAGCATAGTTCTTTCTTACAGGGCTATTTGGAGATGTTATGATATTTGGTATTATGGTATTTTTATATTCATCACTTGTAATATAACCTTCCTCGAGCATCCTTGACAACACATGTTTCATACGAGCAATAGACTTTTCCATATTGGCAGTGGGGGCATATATCCCCGGTGCCTTTGGAATACCAGCAAGCATTGCACATTCATATAGGTTTAGCTCCCAAACATGCTTACCAAAATAGTTTAGCGCAGCAGATTCAACACCATAAGAGCCCTTGCCAAAATAAACCTGATTTAAATATATCTCCAATATCTCCTCTTTTGTAAGGTACTTATCGATTTTATAGGCCAATACCGCCTCTTTAAACTTTCTCTTGAATTTTCTCTCAGGTGTCAGATATATCACTTTAACGAGCTGTTGAGTCAATGTGCTTCCACCCTCAACTACCCTACCTGCTTTTATGTTAGAAAAAGTAGCCCTTAAGATACCCAAAAAATCTATACCTCCATGGCTAAAAAATCTTGAATCCTCCACAGCCACTAAAGCGTTTACAAGATGTTTTGGAATCTTGTCAAACTTTACAGGAATCCTACGCTCCACACCCAATTCAGCAATCTGCTTTCCATTTTTATCGTAAACATAAGTAGGCACTTTGTATTTAAAATTTTTAAGCTGTGCAACAGATGGTAGATCACTTATTATAAAATATAGATAGCCTAAGACAAAAAACCCCAATGCAAGACTCAATGCCATAGACCAAAGGACATATTTTTTATATCTGATAAAAAACTCTTTCATTTACTACCTCACTTTATATTCTAAGATAAGATCTCTTATTTTTGCAGCCTTTTCAAAATCGAGAGCCTCCGCAGCCTTATACATCTCTTTTTCCAGCTCTTCAATCTGTTTTTCGATATCATGATCAATATTCAACCCAAACTCCTCAAAATCATACTCAAAATAATCCTTTTCATATATAGACTCAAGAATATTTTTTATCTCACTTTTAATTGTCTCTGGAGTTATATTGTGTTCTTTGTTATATTGAAGCTGCTTTTCCCTTCTTCTATTGGTTTCTTCTATAGCTTTCCTCATTGATTCTGTAATTTTATCTGCATAAAATATAGCTTTACCATTGATGTTCCTTGCTGCTCTACCAATAGTTTGTATCAAAGACCTTTCAGATCTTAAAAAACCTTCCTTATCAGCATCAAGTACCGCCACCAATGAAACCTCAGGCAAATCCAGACCTTCTCTCAAGAGGTTAATGCCTACTATTATATCTGTCTTACCCAATCTCAAATCCCTCAAGATCTTTACCCTTTCAAGGGTATCTATATCAGAATGCAAATACTCCACATTGAAACCCAGATCTTTCATATACCTGGTCAGATCTTCCGCCATCCTCTTTGTCAAAGTAGTAACCAATACCCTTTCTCCCCTTTTTATCACTTGTGCAGCCTCTGCTATAAGATCATCCACTTGATTTTTTGCTGGCTTTACCTCTATCTCAGGATCCATCAAACCAGTTGGCCTTATTATCTGCTCCACAATGACACCTTTTGAATCAACTATCTCATATTCAGCGGGAGTAGCACTCACATACAAAATCCTTCTGGCTATACTGTTGAATTCTTCAAACTTTAATGGTCTATTATCCAAAGCAGCAGGCAACCTAAAGCCATAGTCCACAAGGGTCTGTTTTCTCGATCTGTCACCATTGTACATCCCCTTTATCTGTGGAATTGTTATATGGGATTCATCTATTATAATAAGTGCATCTTTTGGCAAATAGCTCAAAAGTGTGGGGGGTGGTTCCCCCGGCATACGACCATCGAAATACCTCGAATAGTTTTCTATACCAGAACAATACCCTGTCTCCTTTATCATCTCAATATCAAACATTACCCTCTGTTGTAATCTCTGAGCCTCAACAAGCTTTTGTTGCTGTTCAAACTCTACAACTCTTTTTTTAAGGTCTATCTCAATCTGTTTTATAGCTTGCTCAATTGTCACCTTTGTCGTAACATAGTGTGTGTTAGGATAAACAGCCACTTTGCTTCTTGTGGCTAATGTTTTTCCAGTAACAGGATCAAACTCTGATATTCTATCGATCTCATCTCCAAAAAACTCTATTCTATATGCAATATCACTCTCATGGGATGGGAACACCTCCAGTACATCACCTTTTACCCTAAAGGTACCTCTATGAAAATCGATCTCATTTCTTTCATATTTTATCTCCACCAATTTTGCCAAGATATCATCCATTGGTCGCTCTTCACCTACTTCCACAGAAACAAGCATCCCATAATACGCTTCGGGGGAGCCTAAACCATAAATACATGAAACGCTTGCCACAATAATAACATCCCTCCGCTCGAGAAGACTTCTTGTGGCAGAATGCCTCATCTTGTCTATATCATCGTTTATTGATGAATCTTTTTCTATGTAAGTATCCGTTTGGGGGATATATGCCTCAGGCTGATAGTAATCGTAATAGCTTACGAAATACTCAACTGCATTTTCAGGAAAAAACTCTTTAAACTCTCCATATAACTGGGCAGCCAAAGTTTTGTTATGGGCTATTATGATAGTGGGTACTGAAAGTTCCCTTATTACATTAGCCATCGTGAATGTCTTCCCAGATCCAGTTACACCAACGAGAACCTGTCTATCTATTCCATGTTTAAAATTATACACTATCTGTTTAATAGCTTCAGGCTGATCCCCTTCGGGTTTATATTTGGAAAAAAGTTTGAATATCATAATATAATATTAATATATTTCAGGTCTATTGTGAAGAAAAATATTGGCCATGATATTATTGTATTTTTTGGAATATGATGCTTAAAAAATAACGCCTAATTAAAAAAAAGGGGTTTTAAAGCCCCTTTTTTATCTCTTGAGATTTAATAGCTCTTGCAACATTTCATCACTTGTTGTTATCACCCTTGAGTTCGTCTGATAACCTCTTTGCACGGTGATCATAGTAACAAACTCCTGAGCTATATCCACGTTGGAATTTTCTACAACCCCAGATTGAATAATCCCACGACCACCCTCACCAGCCACACCTATTGCAGCAAGACCTGAGTTAGGTGTTTCTGCAAAAAGTGAACCGCCAACTCTC
>JAOAHS010000048.1 GCA_026415135.1 Calditerrivibrio sp.
TGTAAATGGCAGGATGGAGTTTAACGGATTACAGTCAGGTGTATATGAGGTAAGGGTATTTTATGACTGGCCTAATGGAGGCTATAAGGTGATGTATAGGCATAGTTTTAGTGTACTACCTTAAGAAAACGGGGCTTGTCCCCGTTTTATACCAGTACCTTGTTTTTACCGCTTACTTTTGCTGCGTATAGATTCTGGTCTGCTTTTGCAATTAAGATATCTATATCTACTTTTTCGTAATCTGTAATACTTGCACCACCGATGCTACAGGTGACCTTGAAATTTACATATTTGATCAACTCCTCTTCGATGCTGATCCTAAATCTCTCAAGAATGTTATAAAGTTCGTTGTGGGTGATATTAGGTAGAATAATCAAGAACTCTTCCCCACCAAACCTACCAAAGATATCATAATCCCTTTTTTTGCTCTGAACGATTTCAGCAAATTTTTTCAGAACAAGGTCCCCCGTAGGATGTCCGTAGGTGTCATTGATCCTTTTGAAGTTGTCTATATCAAAGATTCCTATGGAAAGGGGTATTTTGTTTCGCTTTGATTTCGAAATTTCTAAATCTAAGGTTTGAATTAGGTACCTTCTATTGTATACTTTTGTGAGTTCATCTTTAATGGATAGCTCTGAGATGTGGGAGTGGGTCAGACAGTTGTCAAGAACTATGGCTACCTGAGTAAGGAGATTGTTTATGAGATCAAGCTCCTCTTTTTTGTGGGCAATTGTGGAGCCTATCACCATTACTCCTAAAAGATTCTGTTTTATAGCAATTGGAAAGGCTGCTATCTCTTTTGGTTTTATATCGACAAGACCCGAGTCGATAATGAAGTTTTCTGGTGTGATCTCACTAATACAGAAATATGTTTGATTTTTTGCTACTTCACCCACAATCCCTTCCCCTAAATGAACATTTCTCAGGTATTTTTGGTTTGCGTTTTTTACATAGTATGGTTTCAAAATATCTTCATCTTTGTTGTAGAGATATACCACTGCTATCTGGGAATTGGTATATTCAAGAATTTTATTGGTAGAAATGCTTAAAACCTCGTCCACGTCGAGGGTGGTAGTGATGATTTGGTTTAACTGATTGAATCTACTTAAGGTAGTGGTATACTGCCTGATATTTTGAACCATTTTGTTAAAGTAGTTTGCTATATCTTCGAAGTCATCAAAGGTTCTATAATCAAGCTTAACATCTAAGTTATGTTCTGAAACCTCTTCCATAGCTTTTTTTATGCCCCAAATAGGCCTTTTGGTATCGTTGTAGACTACTGCACCTATGATTAAAATGGCAATAGAGGAGAAAAAGATAATTGCTGTTGTTATTGCTGTAAACTCAGAAATAATTATCTTAAGTTTCTTCAGGTTGGTGGCTATACTTAAGCCTCCGACTATCTCCCCATTTATACTTCTAAGGGGCACTGCTGCTATTGCAGTGGGCTCATGATCAATTTCATAAATCCCTTTTATGAGGGCATGCTTGCTGAGTTGTTCGGTTATCTCATTGGGCAGATTAAGATTTAAGAAGAAGATATTTTTTGGAGTGGAGTTTGTTGTAATGATCTTTTCTTTTAAGCTTATTGCGCTAAATAGTGCTGTGTTATAACTAAATGTGTTGTATAGCTTATCCATAATCGATCTGTTGTTGTTGAGAACGGTGAAGCTTCCAAAGATATATTTTTTATCACCTATCTTAAACGGTATTGTTGAAAGGTATACAATGAGCTTATCATCACCAACTATACCTAAATTTGCAATCTCCTGTTGACTGAAAATGGATTGATCGTTGGGTATTATTTCAAAACCGTTCATGGGGATGTTTGAGGTTAGAATGATATGGGCAGATTTGAAAAATATTTTGCTAAAGATTAGCTCTTTTTTGTTTGAGGTGATTGAGGTACCTGTTTGGGTATCATAGATGAATGAGATATTGATGCCGTTGATCGTATCGCTAATGAGTTTTAATCTATTGGGTAGATCTAAAGAGTTGTTTTTGATAAGTTCCTGAAACGATGGGCTTTTTACTATAAACGAACCTATATGGCTCGGAGTAATAAGCTCTTTTTCGAGGATTTCATAAACCGACTTTACCTGGTTCCCCACTTGATCGATGTATTCGTTGGTAGAAAAGTTCTTAATGGAATTGGTTAATGCAAAGTAAATACCTGTTATGGGGATGATGAGTATAAGGAAGAAGCTTATTATTGTTTTGTTGCCTATGGATAATTTAAACCCCCTCCAACCCCAATCTAACTTGTGATAAAAAGGTCTTTTGTCCATTATGCCTCCATAGTTAGCAATATTGATAAATTATTTTATATATTTCATACAAATTAGCAATTGTTTTTTTACTTTTTGTATGGTAATATAGATAATTATATTATATAGGAATTTTACTATGAATGCCAAGAAGATTTCTTTGAGAAAATTTATTTTCTTGCTGATTTTGTTAGTTTCCTTCTTAACTTATGTTGTCAGTATAATGATCTTTTATTATATACAGCAAAAAAATATTAAGATGATATCATACTATAAATTTCGCGATATTGTTAGTTCAATAGAGGTATTTGATCAGTTGTATTTAAAGGAAAAGGTTAATCATGTGGCTTTAATGGAGCAGAAGTTGGGGGTAGCATTTAGAAAATATAAAGGGGCGGAGTTTGAGGGGGACAACTTTTCGGGTGTTTTTAACTACTTCTATGAGTACAAGTATAAAAAAGGGTGTCAAGCCTGTCATGGGGCAGTTGATGAAGGTGCCATAGCTGGCTATTATCTTGTTAGCGTTAGTTTGGTAGATGTTGTTGGGGATGCCAAAAAACTTGTGCTGATCTTTTCTGTGTTGCTTTCTCCTCTACCAATAGGTGGAGCTTTGCTGGTATCTTATCTTGTTGGTAAAAAGGTGGGTATTCTTCATCGCTCTATAACCAGTAATTTGCAACATATCAACACGATACAGGATCTTTCAAAGATAGAAGAGGTGAGTAAGCATACAGTCTTCTCAGATTTAAATGAGATTTTTGAGGAACTCAATAATTTTCTGAGAAAAGCAAAAAGTACGGCTGTGGATCGCCACATACTTGAGTTTGAGCTTAAGATACTGGAAAAGTTTTTGATAACCTCAGATGTGATTAAGGATTGGAGGAAGTATGTTTTGTCTTTGGTAGGGGAGATCAACAAGGTGGTGGATGTGCAGGTGGTTTTTAGTCTGTTTAGGACCAATGAAAATGAGTTTAGTTTGGAGTTTTTTTGGACCAATCAACCCTCTGTTGAATTGAAGAATTATATAGAGAGGTTGATTGAGGTAAAGTGTATAGACTTTTATAAAAATTACTGCGATTTCAACTCTATTACCGTTCATCATTCCATATTACCCTCCGATAGGTGTGAGATTTTTAATCCAGAACTTTTACGATTTGAAACCAAAAGTATCATTTTGGAGGATCCTAAGATAGGTGGTATTGTGGGGGTAGGGGTTAATACAAGGGATAGTGAAGATAAGGTTAAATCCCTTGTTATTGAAGGGATCCTTACTACGTTATTAAATGTAATTGGGTCTGTTAAGGCAATAGCAAAGTACAATAAAGAACTGGAGTATTATTCCACAAGGGATCACATCACCGATCTTTTCAATCAACGGGTTTTTTGGGAGATGTTGAATTATGAGACAGCAAGAGCAAGCAGAGCTGGTTATAGTTTTGCTGTGGTGATTATCGATCTGGATAATTTTAAGTTTTTAAACGATAACTTTGGACATGATGTAGGGGATAAATTTTTGTTCAGTATATCAGGGATTATTAAGAAAAATGTTAGATTAGGGGATATTGTAGCAAGGTATAGTGGGGATGAGTTTACTATCCTTATGTCTAACGTTCAAGCGGATGCTGTTTATATAAGTGTTAAAAGGATTTTAAAAAGTATTGAAAAGTTTAGTTTTGAGTACAATGATAAGAGACTCTCAATAACTGCTTCCGCTGGTTTTGCCCTTTATCCAGCACATGGTGACAATGCTAAAGATCTTTTTGCTTTTGCAGATACCATGCTATTTAAGGCAAAGGCTGAGGGTAAAAACAATGTGTTGATGCCGACGAAGGAGGATATCGAGTTTGTAGAAAAGGTTATCAGTGAGAAATCTTACCAGATCATCAGAGCTATTGAAGAAAATAGAATAATACCTTATTTTCAGCCTATAATGGATATAAAAACTGAAGAGATCTCCATGTATGAGGTGCTTTGTAGGATAGAAATGGGTGGTAAAATGTATTCTGCTTACGAGTTTATTGAGATTGCGGAAAGGACTGGTACCATTATAAAGATAGACTATTTGATGTTGGAGAATGCTTTTAATATTGTAAAACATAGCTTAGATACAATATTGTTTATAAATCTTTCTCCCAAGTCCTTGATTTTAAGTGAGTTTATACCCAATATTATTCAAATTACGAGAAAGCATGGTATAAACCCTGAGAGGGTTGTTTTTGAGCTGACAGAAAGGGAGACGGTGAAAAATCTGTCGATCCTTGAGAAGTTCGTGGCAAACTTGAGGGCTGAGGGGTATAAATTTGCGATAGATGATTTTGGTTCAGGCTACTCCTCTTACGATTATATCAAAAGATTCCCAGTGGATTTTGTAAAGATCGATGGTGAGTTTATAAAAAATATGGTTACTAATAGTAAGGATCTGGCGATAGTTAGGAGTTTGTTGGTACTCACTGAAGAGTTTGGTATTAAGACAGTTGCAGAGTTTATAGAAAATACTGAAACCTTTCAGAAGGCAAAAGAGATAGGGATAGATTATGCTCAGGGCTATTATATTGGAAAGCCTGAGCCATTTTTGTATCGTAGACAAAAAAATTAAGTTTTGTTTGTTGCAGAGTTTATTGTATTAAGTTGCTGCCTGTTTTAGTCTTATAAAATTCTGTTTATGACAAATAAACCTAATTTGCTTTAGAGTGGCTTTGTGTTTGTAATTTATTGACATGCAATTAAAATGTTGTTGGCGACTGGCTGTTATTTAATTAACTAAAAATCTTTTTTGAATTTCTTTATAAAATAAGTATTGACAAATTATTTTCCTTAATATATTAGCCAAACTGGAGGTTTGGTATGTGTAGAATAGGTGCCATTAAGTCAAAGAACTATTTTCACCCTTCTAAGGCCCTCAGACTGATGAGGTCGCAGCAGGAGGGGCATGATAACTCAGGTTTTGCCATGGTGATGCAAGACTTGGGTGGGGTGTTTGAAAACTACAAGGATCTACCGATTCTTTCTATGGCCTGTACAGATGAAGGGATAAAGATAGCTGAAGATATACTTCACAAAAAGGGGTTTACACGAGTATTTCAATGGACTCCTCAAGTCTATCCTGATGAATCATTAAATATTAACCCGATGCCAAACTATGTTTTTCAGGTGTACAATTATCCTAAGCTGTACAATTACGCTCCACAGGAAGAAAAAGAGGAATTACTTGTGGATATGAGATTAACCATAAGGAAGATTCTTGATGAAAAGGATGCTGGTTATGTTTACTCCTTTTGGCCCGATGTTATAATGTTAAAAGAGATCGGAGATCCCACAGATATAGGCATCTATTTCGATCTATGGACGGAGAACGATGAACTCAAGGCAAAGATAATCACTGCTCAATGCCGGCAAAATACCAACTATGATATTGTTAGATATGCTGCTCACCCCTTCTTTCTACAAGGTTATACGGCGTTAGCAAACGGTGAAAATACATTTTTTGAAAAAAACAGAAACTTTCAAAAAAAGCTTTATAAGGGTTACATAGGGTTTGAATCGGATTCCCAGTCTTTTTTATATACACTTCATTACATCCATAAGATATTAAAATGGCCCCTCATTTATTTCAAGCATACGATTACTCCACTTCCTTTTGAAGAGATTGCATCAAGAAAAGATGCAAAGGTTTTGGAACACATAAGGGGTTCTTTATCCAATCTTGAGATAAATGGGCCAAATACAGTAATCGGTGTGTTACCTGATGGGACACTGTTTACCTGTTGTGATGCAAAAAAGTTAAGGCCAGTGGTGGTTGGTGGTGATGAGGAGACTGTTATTATTACCTCTGAAGTGATCGGTATAAATGACCTATTGCCAGATAGGGATTGGTCTCAGGATATTTATCCCCATGAAAGGGAGATGGTAATAGTAAACAACAGATTAGAGGTGCAAAGATGGCAACAGTGAAGGTAAATGAGCTTGCCAAAGATGACCTTTTTTGGCAGATAGAATACAAGCATGACAGATGTACCCTCTGTGGCAGATGTGTGGCATCTTGCCCTTTCAAGGCTATTGAAGCCAGAGTAGAGAAGAGAAGAAAAGTGGTAAGTGAAGAGCTAACACCTTTGCCTAAGATATATTTTCAGTCTGTTCCTGTAATAAAACAGGTGGTGAGTCATTACAATTTTTGCCGTGGTTGTGGTATATGTGAAAAGGTATGTCCTAATGATGCCATAAGACCGGTGAGGAATGCAGATTTTAGGTTTCCAGCTAAGTACAGGGCTATCAGTGCTGATCCTTTCAAAAGAGGTGGTCGTAACAACCTTGAGATTGGTGATAGAACACTGGATAAGATAAGAATAGGTCGAATCTCCCAGATGACAGACCCTTCCCTTGATGCCCAGAGACACACCTTTGACCTGCTGACACCTTTTGGTAGGATCCTTGCTCCTGATGAGATATCGTTTAAGGTGGATAGTGATGGAAATCTAAAAGTGGACCAAAACATTCCTCCGGTTCGTTGGATCTATCCTATCATAATTGGGGATATGTCCATTGGTGCCCTTTCCTGGAGAGCTTGGGAGGCTCTTGCAATAGCCACTGCCTACTTAAATGAAGAGGTAGGGATACCCATAAGGATGTGCTCTGGTGAAGGTGGGGTACCTGTACGATTGCTGAAATCAAAGTATTTAAAATATATGATCTTACAGATAGCTTCTGGTCACTTTGGTTGGAATAGGATTATAAATGCTATGCCCCATATGGTGGAAGATCCTGCCGGGATTTTGATAAAGATCGGTCAAGGGGCAAAGCCAGGGGATGGGGGGTTACTCATGGCCAAAAAGGTAGCAAAGCATATTCAGGAGATCAGAGGAGTACCAAGAACAGATCTTTTGAGTCCTCCAAATCATCAGGGGCTTTACTCGATAGAAGAGTCTGTACAGAAGATGTTTTTGTCCATGTCGGCTGCCTTTAAGTTTAGGGTGCCTGTGGCGATCAAAGTGGCCGCAAGTGCCACATCTGTATCGGTTTATAATAATCTTTTGAGGGATCCCTACAACATCGTGGGTGGTTTTTTCTTGGATGGTATTGATGGGGGTACAGGTGCAGCCCATGAGATATCTCTGGATCATACTGGTCACCCGATAGTTTCTACACTAAGGGACTGTTACAAAGCTGCCCTACATCAAGGGAAGCAGGGACAGATCCCTCTATGGGCTGGTGGTGGTATGGGAAAAGGCTGGAACCTTGCTGCCGATGCCTTTAAGATGATATGTCTTGGTGCTAATGGTGTTTTTACCGGAAAACTGATGATACAACTGGCTGGTTGTGTGGGTAATGATAAAGGTAAGTGCAATGCCTGCAATACAGGTCTATGCCCTGTGGGGATTTGTACCCAAGATCCTGTGCTTGTAAAGAGGCTTGATGTAGATAAGGTTGCGGAGAATATCGTAAACTACTTTATTGCAGTTGACCACGAGTTAAAGAAGTTGATGGCTCCAATTGGAAATAGCTCTCTACCAATTGGAAGATCCACAGCTCTTATAGCCACTGAAAAATCTGTGGCGGAAAGGTTGGATATACCATATGCATGCTAACATGGAGGAAACGATGGTAGAGAAAATAAATATCAAAGGTGTAGATGGGGATAAGAGAAAATCCACTCAAGAGCTGTTATTAGAGATATACGATGCAGTTGAAAAGTGCCATACAGAATTAGAGGTGGATGCCTGTGGTCAGCATGACATCGGTGGTCCACTTTGGAATAAACATGGAAGGCCATTAAATTTTTACGTGAAAAATCCTGGTCAAAGGGTTGGCTCTATGGGGATGCAGGGTACCACAATAATAGTGGAAGGCTCTGCAACTGCTGATACCGGCTGGCTAAATGCTGGAGCAGAGATTATTGTTAAGGGGAATTCTGGAGATACCACAGCCCATTGTGCTGCAACTGGGAAAATATATGTTGGTGGATCTGTGGGAACAAGGTCTGGAGCATTGATGAAGTACGATCCTAAGTTTCCTCCTCCTGAGTTTTGGGTACTTAAAAACACTGGATCCTTTAGCTTTGAATTCATGGGTGGTGGTATTGCTGTTGTGTGTGGTTATAACTGTGAGGAGATGGAGTCGGTTTTAGGTTATCGTAGTTGCGTTGGTATGGTGGGTGGGGTTGTCTATGTGAGGGGAAATGTGAAAGATCTTTCCGATGATGTGTGGCTAATGGATATTGACGATAAAGATTGGGAATTTTTGGATACGAACTTACCTATCTTTCTAAAAAAGATACAGCGTCCGGGGGCTTTAGGTAAGCTTTCGAGACGCCATGAGTGGAAAAAGATCGTTCCAAAGACCAACGAGGAAAGAGCTGAACATAGATTGATGCCAGTTAAAGAATTTAGGCTGAAAAAATGGGTTGAAGGTGGCATCTTTGGGGATATGTTGTTGGATGATTTTTCTGTAGCAAATTTTGTGGAAACAGGTGATCTCAGGCTGAAATACCCAGAATGGAGAAATGCCAATTATTCCGCGCCCTGTGAGTATAACTGTCCCACATATATACCTACTCAAAAAAGGATCGCATTGCTCAGACAGGGTAAAATCAGGGAGGCTTTGGAGCTTGTGCTGGAATACTCACCATTTCCTGCTTCGGTCTGTGGACAGGTGTGTCCAAATCTATGTATGGATGAATGCTCCCGTAAGTACATCGATATACCTGTCAAGATAAAGGATTTGGGGCTGATGAGTAAAGATATACCGGCTAAAAAATGTGAGACTACCCAATTAGAAAAGGTGGCAATCATAGGATCTGGAGCAGCAGGGCTTGCTGCAGCTTATCAACTGAGGATGTTGGGGTATGCAGTAGATATTTACGAACAGGATTCAGAGCTCGGTGGTAAACTTAGACAAGTGATTCCAGAGGAGCGTCTTGATAGGGAGATTCTGGAGTTTGAGATCAAAAGGGTACTTGATACAGGTGTTAGAGCGTACACAAATACAAAAGTTGATAATAAAAAAATGAAGGAACTGATGGATGAATACGATGCAGTTGTTTTGGCTATTGGGGCCCACAAACCAGTGATTCTGCCAGTGGAAGGGCATGAAAGGTTGATCAAAGGGCTGGACTTCCTAAAAGCCATAAATAGGGGTGAGATCCCGAAGATTGGTGAAAGGGTTGTGGTTATAGGTGCTGGTAATGCAGGGATGGATGTAGTTTTATCCGCTTATAAGATAGGTGCGAAAAAAGTTACTGCAATTGATATTCAAAAACCGGCTGCTTTTGAAAAAGAGATGGAGCATGCAAAAGAGCTTGGGGCTGAGATCCTCTGGCCCTGCTATACCGAAAAGATCACCGATGAGGGGGTTTGGTTAAGGGATGGGAGGTTGTTGCCTGCAGATACAGTTATTATTTCCATTGGTGACAGGCCAGAATTTACTATGCTTTCAGATGAATATCTGGATGAAAAGGGTAGAGTTAAGATAAACGAGTATTACCAATCTGAAATAGAATCCAAGCTTTTTGTGGCTGGGGATGCGATAAAGCTGGGGCTTTTTACCCATGCTTTGGGCGATGGTAGAAAAGTGGCTTTAAATATCCACAGGATGTTTAAAGGGCTACCTTTGAGCAATTTTGCAAAAGCTCCAAAGATCCCTCAAGATAAAGTCAAAAATGAATACTATCACCCCCTTAACACACAAAAGGTTATGGAGATGGGGGCAGAAGATGAAACTAAGCGCTGTATGAGTTGTGGATATTGTAGGGATTGTGAGATGTGTATGTCCATCTGCCCTGAACAGGCGATATCGAGGGTGCAAAAGGATGGTGGATCCTTTGAATATATAAGCAATCCAAACAGATGTATAGGATGCGGTATCTGTGCAGGGGTCTGCCCATGTGGAATCTGGGAGATGGTGGATAACACTATGAAGTATCTTGAATATTAAAAAAGGTGGGGGCTACCCCACCAGCTCTTTTAAAAGCTTATCCTTCAGTTCGTTAAGCTCTTCTTCAGACAGCTTTGAAAAATTGTAATTGGAAAGTTTTTCATATACAAGCTTAAGGTCAACTTCTCCATCTATCTCTGAAACAAGTCTACTGATAAACATAGCTTTTTTTGCTTCAGGGGAAAGATCTAATTTGTCACTGGAAGATGGACGATCCATTATTGAAGAGATCTTTCCATATTTGATCTGTTTGTTATAGGTTCTCAAAATGTTTGAAATATTACCACTATCGATAACCATAACCGTCACCTTTTCACCCAATTCGTATATCGTCAATCGATATAAAAACTTTAGGAAAAATTATAAAAATTTTTCGGGTAAGCTTTTGTAAAACTCTGTCTCCTTTTCAAACGCCAAAGCAAGGGATAACAACCTATCTTCATCAAAGTAATTCCCTAAAAGCTGGAGACCTATGGGTAAATTGTTACTATCAAAACCGGCAGGTATCGATAGACCACAACCACCAAAGAGGTTAAGAGAGATTGTGTAGATATCGCTGAGGTACATCTCGAGGGGGTTACTTGCTTTCTCACCCAGCCTAAAAGCTGTAGTGGGGGATGTGGGTGTCATAATGAAGTCCACTTTTTCATAGGCGTTTAAGAAATCTTTTTTGATGAGTGTCCTTACCTTTTGAGCTTTTAAATAGTATGCATCATAGTAACCGGAGCTTAAAACGTATGTTCCCAGCATGATCCTCCGCTTGACTTCAGTGCCAAAGCCCTCAGATCTGGTTAGAACGTACATTTCGTTTAGGTCGGATGATTTTACTCTAAACCCATACTTTACTCCATCATACCTTGCCAGATTACTCGAGGCTTCTGCTGTTGCGATAATATAGTACACAGCTACAGCATAATCTGTATGGGGCATGCTGATGTTTACAAATTCTACACCCTGTTGTTTCAGTATCCTAATAGCATCCTCTATGGCTTTTGAGACCTCAGGGGAAAGGCCTTCACTGAAATATTCTTTTGGCAATCCTATTTTTACCCCTTTTAAAGAGCCTTTAAATGGATCTGTAAATCTAAAGGGATCTGTTTTGTAGGATGTGGAATCCTGGTGATCGTAGTGACCTATTATCTCCATTAGGTCTGCAGTATCCTGGATATTCTTTGTCATTGGCCCAATCTGGTCTAAACTGGATGCAAAGGCTACAAGTCCATACCTTGAGACTCTACCATAAGTGGGTTTCATCCCTACGATATTGCAAAGGGCAGCTGGTTGTCTAATGGAGCCGCCTGTATCGCTTCCCAGAGTTGCTGGTACTAGTCGTGCTGCTACAGCAGCAGCAGAACCACCACTGGAACCACCGGGTACACGGTTTGGGTCGTATGGGTTTACCGTTTTTTTGTAGTAGGATGTCTCACAGGATGATCCCATAGCAAACTCATCCATATTGAGTTTCCCCAATATTATAAATCCAGCATCCTTCAAAAGCCTTACAACTGTGCCATCGTAAGGGGGGATGAAATTTTCTAATATTCTGGAGCCACATGTGGTCAAAAGATCCTTAGTCACCATGTTATCCTTTAGTGCTATGGGGACACCTGCAAAAGGCGGTAATGGGGTACCTTTTGCAATCTGTTCGTCGTAGGCTTTGGCTTCTTCTATTGCTTTGTAGTTTATAGAGATAAAGGCATTCACCACAGGGTCATACTTTTCCACTCTTTTTAGGTAGAATTCGACCATCTCTTTTGAGGAGATCTTTTTATTTTTTATAAAATCAGCATGATCTTTTAGTGTGGCATTTAAAAGGTCCATAAAATCACCTATTCTATTATTCTTGGTACTTTAAAATGACCGTATCCATCTTCTGGAGCGTTTTTGAGTGCCTCTTCCTGGGATATGGTCTGTTTGGGTATATCTGGTCTTGTGACATTGTTTATATCAAGGGCATGGGATGTCGGTGGTATATTGGATGTGTCTAATTCATTTAACTTGTTTATATAATCCAATATATTGTTCATATCACTAACAAACTTCCCTATTTCATCATCTTCGAAGGTCAGTTTTGCTAATTTTGCTATATATCTTACATCATTATCGGTGACCATTCCGTTCACAACAAGCCTCCAATCTTTTTCCTGTCTAAGAAATAGATATATAATCAAAATTAGAAATTGTAAATTGTTTTCTTTTGTTATATAAGAAAAGGATGAAGGATTTAATAGATATAGTATATCTGGAGAATAAAAAATATTCAGATATGGGGATCATAGATGTTAGGTCAGAAGGGGAGTATGATTTAGACCATGTTCCTAATGCGGTAAATATCCCCTTGTTGGACAATGAGGAAAGGGCTTTGATAGGAACAATTTATAAGCAACAGGGGCCTAAAGAGGCACGTTTGAAAGGGGTGGAGGTTGTTTCTCCAAAGCTGGTCTCATTTATCGATGGTATAAAAAATATCACTGAAAAATATAAAGAGACGATTATCTATTGCTGGCGTGGTGGTTTGAGAAGTGAGGCTGCTGTTACATTTTCAAGACTTGCTGGTCTTACTGTATCAAGGTTAGAAGGTGGATATAAAAGTTACAGAAATCGTGTTGTTAGCTTTTTTAAGGAGTTTGATCAAAAGTACCGATTTATAACCCTTTATGGTCCAACGGGTAGTGGGAAAACAGAAATACTTAAAAGGTTAAGGTCCGAATACCCTGTTCTTAATCTTGAGGAGTGTGCTTGTCATAAAGGGTCTATTTTTGGGCATATAGGGGAGGCTGGATTTTATAGTATAAATCAAAAGATATTTGAAAGCAAGATCTATTATTCACTTCTTCATGCAAAGGGGGGACTCATGTTTACTGAAGGTGAAAGTAAAAAGGTGGGTAAGGTGGTTATTCCGGAAAAATTGTTTGACCGTTTCACTTCAGGTTTTGGAGTCCTTTGCAGACCTTCTCTGGATTTTAGGATAGCTTTTACCATCAATACCTATAAACCGGAAAAAAATTTGCCGGAGATCTTTGATGCTTTGGGTAGAATAAAGCGATACATGTCAAAAGAGACCTATGAAACCCTGTATAGAGCCCTTGAGAATGGTGAGTTTGGGCGATTTGTGGAGATTATCCTTGTAAAATACTATGACCCCATGTATAAGTTTGCCTATCAAAAAAAGATAGATTATGTGCTGGAATATGATTCCATTGAAGAAGCTGTGGAAAAATTAAAGGGGCTTTATGATGAGGTTAATAGTTGTAGTGTTATTACTAATTATCAATAGTCCATTGTGGGCAAAGATCGTTCTCCTTGAGGATAACGGGTCTATCGATTCTGGGCAGGTTACTGAAGAGCTAAAGAAAGTGGGTGAGGTTCCGAACAAGGTCGTTTTTGGTAAACCCTATACAGTATTTGGTGTTACCTATTATCCTATGGATTATATACATAAGTATGAAGAAGAGGGGATCGCTTCCTGGTATGGGGCTGATTTTCATGGGAAGCTTACGTCGAGTAAGGAGGTATATAATATGTTCGATATGACGGCTGCCCATAAGACGTTGCCTTTGGGCAGTACTGTTTTAGTGAAATCCCTTGAGAATGATAAAGAGATTATTGTAAGGATCAACGATAGGGGTCCTTTTGTGAAGGACCGTATCATCGATCTTTCCTACAAAGCAGCTAAGGAGCTTGGTATAGATCAAAAAGGTACTGGGAAGGTTAGGATAACCCTTTTATCCGAATCTCCTACTGAATATGTACTAAATGGCAAACCTGTGGATATAAATGTAGGTAAGTTTGCTATTCAGATAGGTGCTTTTTTAGAAAAGAAAAATGCAGAGAATCTTAGGGATAAGTTCCTTAATGCAGATGTTGTAGAGGCTATGGTTAATGGGAAAAAGTTTTATCGGGTAAGGCTCATAGGTTTTGAGACCCGAACAAGTGCAGAATTAAAACTTATCACCATTGAAAAAAGATTTCCCGGTGCTTTTGTAGTAGCTGAGTAGTTTATGGTGAATATCTCAGATATAATGGATAAACCTCTTAATGAGGTTTCTTTTGTTGTTTTCGATCTGGAGACTACTGGGCTTTATCCTGAAAAAGGGGACCAGATAATAGAGATTGGGGCTTTTAGGATCGATGAAGGTTTTAGGTTGGTTAAGGAGCCATTTCATACCTTGGTTAAAGCGGAAAAAGAGATCTCTGAAAGTTCCCTTGCTTTGCATGGTATATCCATAGAGGAGACATATTCTGCACCAGATATATGCACTGCCATTTATGACTTTATAGACTTTTGTAGGGGATCAGCATTGGTAGCACATAAAGCATCTAAAGATGCAGCTTTTTTACGACACGCACTTAGGGATTACATGATAGAAAACCCTTTTCCGTTTATCCTCGATACGATAAAGATTTCCCAAAAACTGTATCCGGATTTCAAATTCCACAATCTGGACTATCTTATAGAAAGGCACAACATATCTATAAACTCAAAATTCAAAAGACATAGAGCCCTTTACGACGCTGAGGCAACAGCAAAGATATTTTTAAAAATGCTAAAAAAGCTCTTCAAGGAGCGCTGTTTTCATTTCTCGGAGCTGACATCTTTTGCAACTGAGTACTAATAGCTTATTTTAGATATTTTTTCAGTTCATCTTTAAAATCGAGATGGGTTACTCCTGTTATTTTGAATATTTCGTCGTTGTTGCAAACGTTTCCCTCTTTTAGCATTATAAACTGATCTTTGGTGATGGGAAACCATGGAAAAGATCCAAATAACGATGCCCCAATATTTACAAAAACCTCAGGTACTGGTAGTAGCAGTCTATGCCTTCCTGTTACCTCCATTATTGTTTTTAAAAGCTCCTTGTATGTGAAGACCTGCTTGCCGCAAACGGAAAATGTCTTGTTAAAGGTGGCTTCATTATCTATCGCTTTGACAAAAATCTCTGCCACCTCCTTTACACTTACAGGCTGCATGGGGTATGAACCATCACCAAAATAGGAGAAGATGGGTGTTAACTTCATGAAGCTGTTTAACATATTTATAAAACTATCGTTTTCACCATATATGAGGGATGGCCTAAGGATTGTATAAGTAAGGCCAGAGGCTTTTATATATTCTTCAGCTTTGTATTTAGTTTTATGGTAGTTGGAAACGGCGTTTTCCCTTGTTCCGTTTGCGGACATGTGGATGAATCTTGTGATATGGTTTTTCTTTGCGGCATCTAAAACATTCTTAGTGGCGATATAGTGCATATTTTCAAAAGTTACCCCTTTTGCTGGGTACTCCCTTATAATACCTACAAGATGTATTACAGCATCGGTACCCTTGATCCCATCATCTAACGATTGGTAGTTTAGCACATCCCCCACTACAGTTTCTAAATGCGGGTGGTTTATTTTTGGACGTTTTGAACCCCGAATCAGAGCTTTTACAAAATACCCCTCTTCTAAGAGTTTGTTTAAAATTTCGGTACCCACAAATCCAGTAGCGCCAGTGATAAAAATCTTTTTCATGACATCTCCTAAAATAAATTTTTTTCTAAGAAAGATATATACCCATGTGCAGTGACAATTATATGATCATATAGTTCTATCTCCACAAGCTTTAATGCATCTTTTATCTTTTTTGTTATATCAATATCCTCTTTGGAAGGGTTAAGTGTACCTGATGGGTGATTGTGGGCGATGATGACACCAACAGCTTTATTGGTGATAGCATATTCTACGATCTCCCTTATGTAGACACTGGAGGAGTTTACAGTGCCTGTGGATAACACTTTGTAATTAGTCACTATCCCTGAGCTGTTTAATAGTAAGGCAAAAAATGATTCCTTAAATGCAAATCCTATATTGTATTTTATGAAATTGTAAACATCTGTTGGGTTCTTTAAAGGTTTTTCAAGGGCGTTATGTCTATGAAGGGATAACCTTCTGTTGAACTCCATAATTATTTTAAAGAATATCGATGTCTCCAAACCAATACCATCGATGGATTGAATGTCTTTTGTAAATAAGTTGTTAAAGTTTCCTTCTATGAGCTTAATGATCTCCTTGCTTTCCTTTTTAACATCTCTGCCTCTGATCACATACCCTAAGATTAGCTCCATCAATTCGTAATCTGGCAGAGTTTGAGGTGAACTCAAAAATCTTTCTTTAAGGCGCTTTCTGTGGCCTAAATAGTGTTTTTCCATATAATGATTATAGCATAAAAATAGATGGAAAAAAAAATAATTTTATATATATTTAAATCCTGTTTATAACAAAATTTGGAGGACTTATGTCTAACTGTAATACAAACAAAAGTTGCAGTTCCTGCTCTATCAGCAGTAGCTGTGACTCCGGTATTAAGGAGAAACATACAGAGGAGGTTCTCAAACATAGGCTTGATAAAATAAAGCATAGGATCATGGTTATGAGTGGCAAGGGGGGTGTGGGCAAATCGACAGTGACGGTAAATCTTGCAGCATCCCTTGTGAAGCTCGGGTATAGAGTGGGTATCATAGATGCAGATATACACGGTCCAAATATACCAAAGATGTTGGGGATAAGCGATAAGGGTGCTAAAACAGGTCTTGATGGGGTTATCCCATTTGAACCATATCCAAATCTCATTATTATGTCCATAGGTGTTTTGTTGAGGGATGACGATGATGCGGTGATATGGAGAGCTCCATTAAAGCATAGTGTTATACGGCAGTTTCTGGCTGATGTGGAATGGGGTGAGTTGGATTATCTGCTCTTTGATCTGCCACCGGGTACTGGGGATGAGCCCCTTTCTGTGTCCCATATATTAAAAGATCTGGATGGTAGCATCATAGTTACTACACCCCAAGAGGTGGCCCTTTTGGATGCGAGAAAGTCTGTGAGTTTTAGTAAAAAGCTCAATATCCCAGTTATTGGAATAGTGGAAAATATGAGTGGGTTTATATGTCCCAAATGTGGAGAAAGGATTGAGATATTCAAAGTGGGTGGAGGGGAGAAGGCTTCTAAGGAGCTAAATGTCCCTTTTTTGGGCAAAATACCCATCGATCCGGAAGTGGTACAGTTAGGGGATATGGGTAAACCGTATGTTTTTGATAAGCCCGACTCTGAAGTGGCTCAGGTCTTTTTGAATTTGGCTAAGGCAGTCGTACAAGCTGTTGAATAGATAGAACTTTGGGCATGTTAATATATGCCCAACTATTTTATTTATGAGAAGATATTTTTTTGTTGAGTCTAAACGTATCTTAAAAATTGCCCTACCAATTATCGTGGCGTCTATCTCTCATCTTTTGATGGGTTTTACAGATAATGTAATGGCTGGTAGGTATTCAAGCGTTGATCTTGCCGCTGTCTCTATAGGTTCTGCTATTTGGCTACCCATAACGTTGTTTTTCATGTCTGTGTTAAGTGGTGCTACCCCTATAATCTCTGCAGAGCTTGGGGGTAATAATCTTGATGAGGCTAAAGATGTTTTTAAGACGTCCGTGTATATAGCTGTCATATTTGGTGTAATGTTGTTTGTTATCTTCAATCTGATGGAGCATATACTTGCTTTTTTTATCGTAGAAAGAGATATTTTGATTATAACCTCTAACTATCTTTACTATATCTCCTTTGGTGTCCCAGCTTTTTTATTATATCAATCGTTGAGGTCATATTTTGAGTCAAAGGGTTACACTGTTCCCATTATGTTTTGTAGCTTTGTTGGTATGCTTTTAAATATCCCTGTAAATTATATATTTATCTATGGTAAGTTCGGTATGAAAGCACTGGGTGGTGCTGGATGTGGTGTTGCCACAACTATATCCACTTATGTAATGGTTTTACTTCTGTTCATCATCTACAAAAGGTTCCCTTACATTTCTGGTGGAAAATTGACATATCACGCTGCCAAGCGAATTTTGAAGTTGGGTTTACCTATCGGAATATCCACTTTTTTAGAGGCTTTTGTTTTTAGTTTTGGTAGTGTTATTCTTGCTCCTTTGGGGCCAATAACAGTGGCAGCCCATCAGATCGCGCTTAATTTTATATCCACAGCTTTTATGATACCTATGAGTTTGGGGATCGCCATTTCTATAAGAGTAAGTCACGAATACGGAAAAGGTGAGTTGTATTACTCCAGTATGGTTTGGAAAATAGGGGCTTTGCTTGTTGTATCCATTGCTTTTGTCTCGTCATTGGCTATGTATCTGACGTCAGATATTATAGTCAAGCTATATACAAAGGATGTTTATGTGTTAATGCTTGCTAAGCCTTTGATGGTACTGGCTATATGTTTTCATTTCGTGGATGCATTTCAGGTGGCGGCAAATAACACTTTAAAGGGCTATCATAATACGAAATACCCTATGTGGATATGCTTTATCTCTTATTGGATCATTGCGTTACCTTTAGGTTATTTTATGACTTACAAGCTTTCTAAGGGTGTTATAGGTTTTTGGTATTCGTTGATAATTGGTATTATCATTGCAGCTATTATGTTTGGATATAAATTGATTTCAAAATATAGCTTTAAAAAAGATGTAATAAAATTGTAAAAGAGATTGCTTTTGCATTTGTTACATTTATACTTAATTATAACAGGAGGTAGCCATGAGAATTTATTTTATAAGGCATGCTATAGCTTTGGAGAGAAAGGAATGGGATCAGGATGACATGTTAAGACCCCTTACCAAAGAGGGTGTAAAAAGATTTAAAAGCTTTTTTAAAAAGATCAGTAAAAACATAAAAAAACCAGATATGATAATATCTTCCGAAGCAGAGAGGAGTAAGGCTACGGCAAAAATTGTATCAAAGATCTTTTCTGTAGATTATGTTATAGACAGCCGTATAAATCCAGGTGCTGATATAATGCAGTATAAATTGCTGATTGAGGAGCTTGAAGAAAAAGAGGTGGGAACAGTTGCCATCATAGGTCATGAGCCAGATCTAAGCAATTTTATCTCCTTCTATCTATCCGAAGGCTCAATATCCATAAAGCTCAAAAAGGGTTCCTTTGTTCATGTGAAAGATAAAGTGCTATATAATCTTGTTCAGCCAGATATTTTGGAAAAATGATATCGGGTTATATAGTTGCGCAGCTGACAATAGCTCAGGAGCTTCTTTCTAAGATTCACGAATATACAAGCGATGAGACCTTACACGATTTAAGGGTTGCTTTAAGGCGTTTTTTTACTGTGTTTAATCTATTGAAAAAGGAGGATCTTATTCCAGTTGAAATACAGGTGTTGGCTGATAATTTAAAAGTTTTAAGGAGGGAGACGAATAGACTGAGGGATCTGGAAGTGTTTAGGGAGCATGTAAACAAAATTGCTTTTGATACAGACTTTTCAAAACGTAGCAGAGATATTTTAAATACCATCATAGACAAAAAGATCAAAAAAGAGCATGCCGTGATGATGGAAATGCTTCAAAATATGGAATTGTCTGATAAAATCAGCTTTTTAATTGCACATTTCCAGAAGGGGAGCATACTTGTACAGTTGGATCCTCATCTTAGGCGGTTACAAAAAAGGATAAAAAAGATGCTATCTGAGGATGCAGATAATGAAAGGATACACAGGATAAGGGTTTTTTTTAAAAGGATCAGGTATCTTATTGAGGTGATTGATGCTGACTCCCAAATTTTACATACGATGAAAAAACTACAGGACCTGCTGGGGGTATTTAATGATTATGTGATTGGAAGGGGGATAATTAAAGAGATATTGGAGGAAAAATATAATATCTCTAAGGATTACCTCTATGTTTTAGGGTATACTGAGCTTTTCTTTGTGAGCCAGTGCGAAAAGCTCAGACCAGTGATCTATGAAGAAGCTAAAAGCACATTAAAACATATCAAACAGTTTTGGGATTAGTTTTAATTATCTTCAAAATCTTTTTGGCAATCGATTCTGGATCGAGCTCCATAAGCTTCATTACATCGATCGGTTTACCGGAAAATGGATATCCATCTGCGCCAAAGGTTATCACTTTTAGGTATAAGCCCTCTTCGCATACCTTTTGGGCAAGGATAGATCCTAAGCCTGTAAATCTGTTGTGATCCTCATATACAAAAACAATGTTGTTCTTGGTATATCTTTTCAACAGTTCAAGATCTGGTTCAGTGGGTGTAGATATGACTATGACTGCTAAATCCACGTCTGATTTGAGTATCTCTTTGACTTTTAGGGCATAAGGGGTCATGGCTCCGTAGGTGACTAGAGGTATTTTACCATCTCTTAAAACGTCACCTTTCCCATATACAAATGTGTACTGTTCCCCATAAAAGGGGTTACCTTTTTCGTCTGTGATGACAGGAGTTTTGGATCTACCCATAGCTATTAAAAAGTTACCATATTCTTTGGAGGCGTATCTAACTGCTCTATCCGTCTGATTTGGATCTGCAGGTACAATTATTTTAAAACCATAAAGGTTTCTCATGGCACCGACATAATCAAGACACTGATGGGTACGACCATCCTCACCTACATCAATACCCACGTGGGTGGTGATTACCTTTAGATTTGTATGGTTTATATCGTTTAGTCGCTGTTGATTATAAGTTTCATCTACACCGAATACACCAAAATCAGCAAAAAAACTTACAACACCATTTACAGATGCTGCTCCTGCCATTGTGGCGGTATGGTGTTCTTGAATACCTGATTGATAAAAGTTTTCTGGGTACTCTTTTTCAACTTTGTCTGTTTTTACAGATGAGGCCAAATCGCAGTCGAAGACAGCTATCTTTTTCCTATTTAGCTGGACAATGTCAAGGATGGCGCTACCAAAGGCGGATCTGTTGTCCAGTGAAGCATCAACACCGTAGGTTTTGGGTATACCAACGTCTATCTGAAGGTTTTCTTTGTGGAAGGTGTGTTTGGTTTCATCAAATGAGAAGTTTTTTCTTATGGACTTATAACGATCGAGATCATTTTCAAGTCCCAGTTCATTTAAAGCTTTAGATAGTTGCTCCTCTGTAAGGGGCTTACCGTGATAGTCTGCTACATTTTTCATAAAGCTTATAGGATAGCCCATAATAGTTTTGGCAAGGATCATAACTGGTCTGTTTACAGTTTTGGCTTTTTTTAGCGTTGAGGCTATTTGAGCAGTATCATGTCCATCCACTTCGAAAACAATCCATCCATCTGCAATATACTCATCTTTTATATTTTGTGGCATTACCTTTGAGATGTCACCACTGATCTGTAGTTTGTTATAGTCAATCAGTACTGTGATGTTGTGGAGGTTGTATTTTACTGCAAACCTCCTTGCTTCAGATATCTGCCCTTTTTGGTGTTCTCCATCACCCATTACCACAAAAATGTCGTACTCTACCCCCTTTACTCTTCCAGCGACAGCCATGCCACATGCAGCGGATAGGCCTTGTCCAAGATTTCCAGTGGTCCATTCGACACCCGGTACAGATCTTTCTATGTGCCCTTCAAAAATACTTCCAGCCAATCTAAAAGTGGCTATGGCTTCATCTATATCAAAAAAACCCTTTCTACCAAGAACTGAGTATACAGCAGGGGAAATGTGACCATTTGAGACAACTATTCTATCTCTGACAGGGTTATATGGATCATTTGGGTCTATTTCTGCCAGCTCATAAATGGTATAAAGCATATCAAGGGAAGACAATGACCCACCGGGATGACCACTCTGGGCTAATGTGGTCATTTTTAAAATATCACCTCTACAAAGGGTTATAGTTTTTTCAATTTCAGTCATTTTAGACATAAAAACATCAATTTTATCTGGATTCACAAGACTTCTCCTGAGTTTTTGGGGTGAGTATATTAGAAATATTGGTAAAGTTCAATATTTTTTTACATTGTTATAAATATTTTGTGTTTTTGATGATAAACATTGGAATGCTGATCGAGTTTTAAATAAATATCTTACTAAGTGGTTATATCGTTAGAATGGAAAAAATACTATAAGATATTTTGCGGGTGATTTGAAGTTAAACCAATGAAAAATCGATTATAAAGATTATAAGAAAGAATTCAAGTTGTCAAAATAACTCTCTTGTGATAAAAATAAGCATAAAAGGGATTAATTATGGGTTATAAAGAAAATGAAGCAAAAGCGCGAATTAAAATCAACAAACTCCTTGAAGAAGCAGGCTGGCGTTTTTTTGATGATGAAAAGGGCAGAGCAAATATTCTCCTTGAAAACAATGTAAAGCTCACCAAAGAAGAACTCAATGAGTTTGGCGATAACTTTGAGAAA
>JAOAHS010000049.1 GCA_026415135.1 Calditerrivibrio sp.
TGATTTGATGCAACCTTAAAAAATGTCAACACGTCTTCGTTAGTTGTTTGATAGCTAAGCACATGAAATAGAGCTACTATAACATCAAATTTCTCACTTAGGTTTAAATTTTGAATTTTTGAATGCGTAAATTTTAATGAACCACTCCCTTGACACTGCCTTTCTTTTGCAATTTTAATCATATCCTCACTTGCATCTACTCCATGAACATGATATCCTTTTCTGCACAAAAGCTCCGCATGTCTCCCTGTGCCGCATCCTAAATCCAATATATTTTTAGCGGTTGGGTTATATCTTTTTATGAGACTGTCTACGTATTCTACTTCTGCCTCGTAGTCCTTGTCTTTGTACAAAAGGTCATAGTATTTAGCATATATGCTTCCAAACTCGCTCATTTAAACACCTCATGCATGGCTTCCGAAACTTTTAAAATCTGCTCTTCTGTAAGTGCAATACCGCTCGGTATGTAGAAGCCTTTTTCATAAAGTTTTTCTGAATTAGGATAATGTTCTCCCAAAAATAAACCCATCCTGTTAAAAACTGGCTGTTTATGCATAGGGTAAAAGAATGGTCTTGTGTCTATCCCCATCTGCCTCAGTGCTTTCATAACTTCTTTAGCATCTTTCTTATATTCATCTTTTATCACTATAGGATATACCCAATATATGTTTTCCGCATAATCTGTTTTTTCTACGGGTAGATAAATGTGAGGTATGTCCGAGAGGAGTTCATTATATTTTCTGCCTATCCATCTCTTTTTCTGAATGATATCTGAAATTCTTTCAATTTGTGCTAAACCTACAGCCGCTTGTAAATTGGTCATTCTATAATTCCATCCAATATCCTCATGCACGAATCTAAGTGCTGGATCTTTAGAGAAGCACAGATTTCTATAATACTTGCATTTCTCTGCAATTTCCTCATCGTCCGTCAAAATCATGCCTCCTTCACCAGTAGCTATGTGTTTATTCGTATAAAAGCTAAAAACCGAAACATCTCCAAAGCTCCCACAAAGCTTTTCCTTATATTCTAAGCCAATCGCCTCCGCAGAGTCTTCTATTATTAACAAACCATACTTTTTAGCCAAATTTCTTACTGGTTCTACATCTACGGGTAATCCATATATATGAACTATCATTATGGCCTTTGTCTTCTCAGTTATCTTCTTCTCAATATCATTCACAATCATATTGAATGTTCTATAATCTGCATCAACTAAAACAGGCTTTGCCCCTACCTTTACTATAGCTTGAGCACAGGAAATAATAGTGAACGTTGGCATGATGACTTCGTCTTCTGACGAGATGCCTACCGCTTTTACAGCAACTTCCAATGCAGCTGTCCCACTACTGACTGCTACACCGTATTTCCTACCTATATAGCTTGCAAATTTCTCCTCAAATTCCTTGACAAATTGCCCATCACTGCCTATCCAACCTGTTTCAATACACCTTATTAGATATTCCTTTTCTTTTTCCCCAAATAAAGGTTCATTGACTGGTATCATAGCTCATCAAACCTCAAAAGGTTTTTATCAACTGGCTCAAATCTTGTTTTATCCATTTCACCAGCGTATGGACCTTGTTTGACCTCAATCATTTCTGTTTCCTCCAACATCTCAAAACCATGTCCACCATAGGCTAATAGTATAACATCGCCCTCTTCTAAGATAGTGCTCTTAAGATATATCCTGTCTTCACTGTAAAAATCAACCCTTACCTTCCCCCTTTTTATAAATAACACTTCCTTAGTATAAAAAACTTCCCTCTTAACCGGATTATGAACATGAGGAGCTATTACATAGCCTTTTGGTCTTTTCATG
>JAOAHS010000050.1 GCA_026415135.1 Calditerrivibrio sp.
TCAACAAAAACCTTGATTTTTATTTTAAAATAGTTATATTTGATTTTATCCGTGGGGGTGCTCTTTAAAAGGGCTGAGAAATACCCCTCGAACCTGATCCGGGTAATGCCGGCGAAGGGAACGGGTGAGTAAAAAGCCATCCGACCATTCGTCGGGTGGCTTTTTTGTTTTAAATCATTAATGCCACCTGCCGGATTTAAAAAAACTTTGGAGGAAATATGACACAGCTTGAAGCAGCCAAAAAAGGGGTATTGACTGCAGAAATGCAGAAAGTGCTCAATGACGAACAGATCGATGAAATTACACTGATCACAAATGTTGCTGAGGGTAAGATAGTAATCCCTAAAAACAAAAACAGAAGTTTTCCAAAGGTGATGGGTATTGGCAAGGGGCTTAGAACTAAGGTCAATGCTAACATAGGTACTAGTGGTGATTGTCCTACTTTAGAGATTGAGAAGGAAAAGTTGAAAGTTGCTATAGAAGCAGGTGCAGATAGCGTGATGGATCTCTCCACTGGTGGTGACCTGGAAAGAATTAGGGAGGTAATTCTACAGGAGTCCACTGTTATGGTGGGGGCTGTACCTATATATGCGGTTGCTGCAAGATTGGCTGAAAAGAATATTCCCACACATAAGATGGATGGAGAAAAGCTGTTAAGATCGATAGAGGAGCAATGTAAGCAGGGTGTGGATTATATAACTGTTCATTGTGGTGTGACAAAAGAGTCTGTTGCGAGGATGGATAGAAGCAATAGAATATGTGGAATAGTGAGTAGAGGAGGATCTATACTTGCAGACTGGATAAGAAAAAATGGCAAAGAGAACCCCCTTTTTGAGTTTTATGATGACCTTTTGGATATAGCTTATAAATATGATGTAACGCTGAGCCTGGGTGATGGGTTTAGACCAGGAGCGATAGCTGATGCTACGGATAGGGCTCAGATAGATGAATTAATCATTTTAGGGGAGCTTGCTCAGAGGGCATGGGAGAAGAATGTTCAGGCGATGATAGAAGGTCCAGGGCATGTGCCGTTAAACCAGATACAGGCAAACATGATACTTCAGAAGAGATTATGTAATGATGCCCCTTTTTATATCTTAGGGCCTTTACCCACAGATATTGCTCCAGGTTACGATCATATTACGAGTGCTATTGGTGGGGCAATAGCGGGAGCTGCTGGGGCTGATTTCTTATGTTATGTGACACCAGCTGAGCATCTATCTTTACCTGATACTGACGATGTTAGAGAGGGGGTTATAGCTTCGAGGATTGCTGCCCACATTGCTGATATAGCAAAAGGGTACCCCGGTGCAATTCAAAAGGATATACAGATGAGTAAATACAGGAAAGAGTTAAACTGGGATGGGATGTTTTCTCTGGCTATAGATCCTGTTAGGGCTAAGGAAAAGTTCAAAAAAAATAATGATATAAATTCATGCACCATGTGTGGTAAGCTATGTGCCGTGAATATCGACAGAATATAGCAAAATATCTAAAGCTCTATCTCATATTAGAAACTGACATGCTCAAGATCCCTTTGAGAGATTTTATCTTGGGAGCTGTAGAAGGTGGTGTTACAGCTATACAGCTAAGGGACAAGAAACTAAGTGCAAGGCAAAGGTATGAAAACGGGATCTTTATTAAAGAACTTTTGAAAGGTTGTGATGTGATGCTCTGTGTTAATGATAGGCTGGATCTGGCTATGGCTTTAGATCTGGATGTTATCCATGTGGGGGTAAAGGATATACCCCCTTATGTGATCAAAGAGTTTTACCCTGATATGGTAGTAGGGTATTCTTGTAATAATATGGAAGATTTAAAGGTAGCTGAGACTATTCATGTGGATTATGTAGGTGTGGGACCAGCTTTTGAAACCTCCACAAAAGATGACTTAAGACCACTTTTGGGGCCTGATGGGATAAAAAGCCTTGTATCAAACACTAAGATACCAGCGGTAGCTATCGGTGGGATAAACCGGATAAATTGCCATTTGCTTGTAGATTCTGGTGTATGTGGGGTGGCGGTGAGTTCTGAATTGTGTAAAAGTGATAAACCCTATGATGTGGCTAAACAACTCAGGGCTTTTTTCCCGTAAGAGATGAAAGAATTCGATTTTTTAAAAAAGATAAAGCCAGTTAGATACCATTTAAAGGATAGAGAATTAGGTATTGGTGATGATGCGGCTTTAATAGGTGATTTTCTCATAGCAAAAGATATCATCGTATCAGATATCCATTTTAAGAAGTCTGCTGGTGTAGAGAATATATTGTTTAAGCTTATAACATCTAATGTAAGTGATATAGCTGCTATGGGAGGGAAAGCACCTTTTTATGGGTTGTTGGGGATATCTGCTCATGATGAGTTTTTAGATGAGAACTTTTTAAAGGGGCTACGCTACGCCCTTGATTTTTATAATGTTGATTTGATTGGTGGAGATACAACATCATCAAAACATGATTTCTTTCTTTCTTTCACAATTATTGCTAAGAAAAATAGATATGTTTTAAAAAGAAATGGTGCTAAAGCTGGGGATTATCTTTTTGTTTCAAGAGGGCTGGGTTATTCAAAGATCTCCTTGGAAAAAGAGCTCGGTTTGAAAGAACATGATATAGATCCTTTATACCATTACAGGCAGGTCGCCGAGGTAGAATTGGGCAGGTTATTGGGGACGTTACCTTATGTAACTTCCTGTATAGACATCAGCGATGGGCTTGGTAGGGATTTGGGGCATATAGCTGAAAAGAGTGGGGTAAGGATAGTTTTAGACGAGGAGAAGCTACCTTTAAAACATTTGGAAAAGTTTAATCTTAGTACACCTGTAGATTATTTTGTATCTTCAGGGGAAGAGTATGCTTTGGCTTTTACTGTAGGCAGAGAATATCTGACCGACTTTATGAAAAGGATCAAAAGATTTGATTCTGTGTACCTTATAGGAGAGGTGGTAGATGGTACAGGTGTTTTTTTAAAAAGAGGTAGTGATTTTGTCGATATTTCAAGAAAAGGGTTTGAGCACGAGTTATAAAATGTTTTTATTTTTATAACAAAGGACTGGGGGAATCCCCCCAGTTATTTTCTAAGCTTTCTTCACTTTGCCAGCTTTAAGGCATTTAGAACAGATCTTGATCCTTGTCTTGGAGCCATCAGGATTTAGAACCCTTATTCTGTGGAGATTTGGGTAAAATATCCTTCTAGTCACATTGTGGGCATGGCTTATATTGTGCCCAAACATCGGACCTTTGCCGCATATATCGCATCTTCTTGCCATTTATAGCCTCCTGTTACTTACTTTCGCGAAAAGGGTTATAATACTATCACATTATGAAAAATAATCAAGGGGTTTTTTATCTGTTTTGAAAATATTTTTTAATCTTCAATATGCTCAAATTATGACAACCAATCCCAACCTTTTTCTTGATGTTTTGTAAAAATACTGCTATTTTTTCTGTTAAAAAAGTTTGAAAATTGGAGGCTGTTTTTATGAAGTATAATCCATCGGTTATTGAAAATAAATGGCAGAAGATATGGGAAGAGAG
>JAOAHS010000051.1 GCA_026415135.1 Calditerrivibrio sp.
CCACCACCACAACTTACTAAAAATACTAACAAAACAAAAATTGACATAATTTTTAGCCAGTTACGCCTCATAATGCACCTCCAAAATTTTTGTATTAATTTTAATAGCAAAAAAAAAAAATCTATAGGAAAATTCCCTATAGATTTTTTTATTAAAATCATATATATTATTTTTTTTAAAATATTTTGCAAAAAATTAGTTTCAATAAAAAAACACTTTTATAACATACTTAATTTATTGCATTTTTGTTTAAAATCGCTATTATATCTAACTATGGATAAGGATATCTTTTCAAAAGAAAAACTAAGCGAAGATAATTTTAACATACGCCCTAAAAAATTTTCTGAGTATGTCGGTCAACAAAAGATAATAGAAAATCTTAAGGTATTTGTAGAAGCAGCAAAACTTAGAAAAGAACCCCTGGATCATACATTGTTTTATGGCCCCCCAGGGCTCGGCAAAACTACTTTAGCTCACATTATCTCTAATGAAATGAATGTAAATATAAAATCGACAAGTGGTCCAGTTATCGAAAAACCCGGAGATTTGGCAGCTATCCTTACTAATTTAACAGAAGGTGATGTATTATTCATCGATGAAATCCATAGATTACACTCCAGTGTTGAAGAAATACTATATCCTGCAATGGAAGATTTTCAGTTGGACATAGTTATTGGTCAGGGTCCTTCAGCAAGAACCATCAAGATAGATCTTCCAAAGTTTACATTAGTAGGTGCCACAACAAGAATAGGCCTTTTGACCTCACCTTTGAGAGATAGGTTTGGTATGGTCTTTAGACTTGATTTTTACAATAAAGAAGAGCTTATACAAATTATAAAACGTGGAGCATCAATTTTAAAATGTGAAATAGATGATGAAGCCTCAAATGAAATATCTAAAAGAAGTAGAGGGACTCCAAGAATCGCTCACAGAATATTAAGACGAATAAGAGATTTTGCACAAGTACTTAACAATGGTGTTATCAACAAAGAAATTGCAAAATATGGATTGGAAAGACTAGATATAGATGAGGAAGGCCTTGATAAATCAGATAGGACTTACCTTAAAACTATCATAGAAAAATATGATGGTGGACCTGTTGGTTTGGACACCATATCAGCTACCCTTTCTGAAGAAAGAGATACCATTGAAGACGTTACAGAACCTTATCTCATTTTTAGAGGCTTCATCAAAAAAACGCCAAGGGGACGTGTTGCAACAAAGCTTGCTTATGAACATTTAGGTTACAAATATTATCCAAAACCTATTGACATCACAGAACTATTAGAGGAAGCAGATGGGAAAGAATAAAACCCGCTTTGTTTGTAATCAGTGTGGTGCCATCTCACCTAAATGGATTGGAAAATGCCCAGAATGTGGAGCTTGGAACTCTTTTACTGAAGAAGCAATAGAACCACCATCTGATAAGCAAAAAAAAGAGAATTCACAAATACATATCAAAAAACTTAAAGAGATTTCAGGTATCGAAGTGGATAGATTTAAAACAGGTTTAAAAGAGTTAGATCAAGTACTTGGTGGAGGGATCGTAAAAGGGTCTGTGATACTTATCGGTGGTGAACCCGGCATAGGGAAATCCACCATCATGTTACAAGTCTCCCATATCTTATCGAATAAAAACAAAAAAATTGTTTATTTTTCTGGAGAAGAGTCATATTCCCAAATTAAAATTCGTGCTGATAGATTAAATATAGGTAACTCAGACATAGATATCGTATCCACAAACTCCTTTGAATCAATAATTGATATACTAAAAAGCAACTATTATGATTATGCTATTGTAGATTCTATTCAAACTTTTTACTCTGAGGATATAACATCAGCAGCAGGTACTGTAAGTCAAATTAAACATATAACTCATCATCTTGTAGAATTTGCTAAATCAAAAGGGACTACTATCTTTATAATAGGACAAGTAACAAAAGAAGGCAGTATAGCTGGACCAAAGGTATTGGAACATCTTGTAGACACTGTTTTATACTTTGAAGGTGATTACAATAGAGGTATTCGAATTTTAAGGTCTGTAAAAAATAGATTTGGACCAACCAATGAAGTAGGCTTTTTTGAAATGTCTGATAAAGGACTGTTCGAAATCTCTTACAAAGATCTTATCAGTAACGAAAAAAGCTTCCCCGGCCGAGCTCTAACGAGTATTATGGAGGGTACACGTTTTTTTTTAGCAGAAGTCGAATCATTAGTCACACAAACATATTTTAATTTTTCAAAAAGAATTTCAAACGGTTTTGACTTAAATAGACTTAATATGCTTGCAGCCATTTTAGAAAAAAAGGGAGGATTAACTATATCTAATCATGATATATATCTTAGCATCGCCGGAGGCCTTAAGATTAACGAACCAGCAGCTGATCTTGCTATTTGTGCATCCTTGATATCCTCTTTTAAAAATATCCCACTACCAGAATCATCAATATTTATAGGCGAAGTAAGTTTGACAGGAGAAGTTAGACAGGTATCAAACCTACGTAACAGAATAAACGAAGCTCTAAAAATAAATATAAAAAATATCTATGCTCCTGGATTAATTGAGGATAAAGGTATGAACTTTTATAGTATAAATAATATTTTAGACTTGATAAAACATCTTTAGGAGGACTTATGAAATTATTAGAAGGGAAAAACGCAGTTATTTTCGGTGTAGCAAATGAGAAATCTATAGCATATGCCATAGCAAAACTTTTCGGAGAAAATGGCGCTAATCTTGGTTTTACTTATGCTGGAGAAGCTCTTAGGAAAAGAGTAGACCCTATCTCTGAAGAATTAAACGGTAAATTTTGTATTAAATGTGATGTATCTAAAGATGAAGATATTGCTTATTCAGCAGAAGTTTCTAAAGAGAAGTTTGGTAAGGTCGATATAATAGTCCACTCCGTTGCTTTTGCACCATCAGAAGCTCTAAAAGGTAGATTTGTTGATACTCCAAGGGAAGCTTTTAAAATAGCTTTAGATATTAGTGCCTATTCTTTAGTTGCTATAGCTAAAGCGTATGAAGAAATTTTAAGTGAAAATAGCAGTATAGTAACTATGACATATTATGGATCTGTCAAAGTTGTTCAAAATTACAATGTTATGGGTGTAGCTAAAGCAGCTTTGGAATCATCGGTAAGATATCTTGCAAACGATTTAGGGCCAAAAGGCATAAGGATCAATGCAATATCTGCTGGGCCAATTAAGACATTAGCTGCAAGTGGAATATCTGGTTTTAAAAGCATTTTGTCTCAAATTGAGGAAAAAGCTCCCCTTAAAAAGAATGTGACGCAGGAAGATGTAGCAAAATCTGCTTTGTTCCTTTGCAGTGATTTAAGTAGTGGTGTTACTGGAGATATCCTTTACGTAGATAGTGGATACAATATTTTAGGTTTATAAGTATTGAGTAAGGTGGATAATAATATCCACCTTATTATGTTCTAAAACATTTTCACCCATTCCAAATTACTAACATTCCTCTTACCACTATCAAACTCTATACCCACAAGATAGATATCCTTACCTATTGAAAGATATTTCTCATAATACCTTTTACCCTTTATCTGCTCCAACGCTCCACCCTCATCAACCTTAAACTCCATCACATACACCACATCTGGAAATATCAGCGTCAGATCTATCCTACCTTTATTCGTAACATCCTCTCCTATCACCTCCACACCCATACCCTTCATGTACGCATAAAACACTGACACATAATAACCCTCCCTCTCATACATCCGGTTATGCGTAAATAAATTATACGGAATTGATGAAAACAGAGATAAAACTGACCTTTTAAACATCTCAAGATCACGTTTATAAAGGGATACCTTGATATTATCCTTATACGTAGTTGTTCTCAAGCCCGTAAGATATTCGGATATCACTCCAAACAAAGATATCCTCACCTCATGATTGGGTATAACAAGACGGTACCTTATCTCATCAAAAAGATCTATCTTCTCCTCTATCGTCAGATACCCTGTCTGCCACATCAACGTCTCTACATCTATAAAATCAACATCAAAACTATCAAGCATCTTTCTATCTTTTACTATATTCTCAAAATCAGGTAAAAAATAGTTGTTCCTCTCTATAAGCTTAAGCAAAAAGGTAGGGGTACCTGTGGAAAACCAATAGTTCTCATAAATATACCCATTGGATATAAACAAAAGGATATCAAAGGGGTTATACACAGCCTCACCAAGCCACTTATATCCATTATACCAACGCCT
>JAOAHS010000052.1 GCA_026415135.1 Calditerrivibrio sp.
GGAATGAACTTTCTTAATCCCGGTGGTTCAAGTGTGCCCCATCCTCATTTTCAGTTGCACATAAGAAAGGTTCCCTATTCTGGTGTAAATAAGCTAATCAGTCTCTCAAATATATATTTTAAGAGCCATGGTAAAAACTACTGGGAAACACTGTGTGAAGAGGAGAAGAAATTAAATGAAAGGTTTATTGCTGAAGATGGTGATATATTTTGGGTTTCAGCCTTTGCGCCTTCCCATCAAAGAGAGGTTTGGGGCATTTTAAAAGGAAAAGCAAGTTTATTAGATATAACTATGAATGATGCTAAAAATTTCGCAAAAGGAATATCAAGAATTGTGAGTTATTATGAAGATCTTAACAACCATCCCTATACTCTTGCATTTTTCTCTTCACCAGATAAAAGTTTTAATGAATATTTCTGGCTAAACTTAAGAATATGTTCGAGGCCAGCCTTTAGAAACCTTTATTCAAATTACGATACCTGGTTTGCACCAAAATTTGTTGGTGATGAGGCTCATACCACTGCACCAGAGGAGTATGCAAAGCATTTAAGAGAAAGATGGAACTTAAAATAGGAGGGAGCAATGTATAACTTTATTACTTACAGCAAAGAGGGGAGAATTGGGGAAATCAAGATTAATAAACCACCCTACAATGTCCTTGATATTAAAACAATGGATGAAATTAATTCAGCCCTTGATGATGTTAAAAAATCAGAAAGGGATTTAAATGTTTTATTAATTACTGCTGAAGGAGAGAAGGCATTTTCAGCGGGTGTTGATGTTGCTGACCATACCAAGGATAAGATGGAGCTAATGCTTGATTCCTTTCACGGTATTTTTAGAAGACTGGAAATGCTGGATATTATAACTGTTGCTGGAGTAAAAGGTTCAGCCCTTGGTGGTGGTTGTGAGCTTGCTATTGGCTGTGATTTAATAGTATGTGCTGACAATGCTAAATTTGGTCAGCCAGAGATTAAACTTGCTGTTTTCCCGCCAATTGCAATTACCTATCTAACACAGGTAGTAGGTAGAAAGAGGGCCTTTGAAATAGTAATCCTTGGTGAAAATATTTCTGCAGAAGAGGCTAAGGCGATGGGATTAGTAAATCAGGTTTTTCCACTACAGGAATTTGATGAAAAGCTGCGGGTCTATTTAAAAAAGTTTGAGGCTATGAGTGGTTCTGCTTTAAAAGTAACTAAACAGGCCTTTAAAAAATCATTAGCTTTTGATTTTGAGAGGACCCTTTCTAATGCAGAGGCAATGTATGTTAAAGATTTAATGAGCCTTGAAGATGCCAATGAAGGGATTAACTCATTCTTAGAAAAGAGAAAGCCAATTTGGAAAAATAGGTAAGATATAGGGCAAGAATATTAAAAGGAGGATTTATGGCTATAGATAAAATTAAAACCTATCAGATGGTTGAACCGGGCAAGTTGATAAAAACTGAGATACAAAAACCAGAACTTAAAGAATATGAGGTGCTTGTTGAAATTAAGGGATGTGGTGTTTGTCATACAGACCTAAGCTATTATTATCAAGGGGTTCCAACAGTGACAAAACCCCCTTTAACTTTGGGACATGAAATTTCTGGTGTTATAGTAGAAGGAAGGATTGATCTAATAGGCAAGGAAGTTATTGTACCAGCGGTTATGCCATGTAATAGCTGTCCCATCTGTGCTCAGGGAAGAGAAAATAGATGTTTAAATCAAAAGATGCCAGGAAATAGTTTGGGCATTTATGGTGGATATTCAAGTCATATACCAGTTCCTTTTCGTGATCTTTGCATTATTGAAAATAGAGGTGATTTTCCCATTGAAACATTAGCGGTTGTAGCAGATGCGGTAACAACACCTTATCAGGCAGCAATAAGAGCTGATTTAAAAGATGGTGACTTGGTGATCGTTATTGGTGTTGCAGGAGGTGTGGGAACCTATATGACCCAGATGGCAAAAGCTTTTGGGGCTAAGTGTGTAATTGGTTTTGAT
>JAOAHS010000053.1 GCA_026415135.1 Calditerrivibrio sp.
GATAGAGAAAAAATTCACCCAATGGGTAATCCTGACTGGACCTTCCCATACATATATAAATCGTTTGGCAGCGCAGTAATTATCGTTTTTCATGGCTCCCCCTTATAGGATTTTTACTTTTGCTTGTAACTCACCCTTTTCATCATAAACATGAACTGCACATGCAAGACATGGATCAAAGGAGTGAATGGTCCTTAATATTTCAAGGGGTTTTTTAGGGTCTGCAATTGGGGTACCTATCAAAGATTCTTCGTACTGTCCCCTAATACCTTTGGCATCCCTTGGTGAGGCATTCCATGTTGAAGGAACTACAGCCTGGTAATTTTTTATCTTTTTGTCTTCGATGACTATCCAGTGACCCAATGCACCCCTTGGTGCTTCGTGCCAACCATAACCTTTTGCTGTCTTTGGCCAGGATGCTGGTTCCCATTTTTCATTGTTATGGATAGCAAGATCACCCGTCTTTATGTTTTGTACGAGCATGTCTACCCATTTTGGTAGCCTGTTTACGACTATGAGGGTTTCAATTGCTCTTGCAGCAGTTCTACCTAATGTGGAGAAGAGTACTTCTGGTCCAACATTCAACTTCTTCAGTACCAAATCGACGGTTTCTTTTATCTCCTTGTGTCCCTTTGCGTAGCCTATCAGCATCCTTGAAAGTGGTCCAACCTCCATTGCCTTATCATCGTATCTTGGTGCTTTTACCCATGAGTATTTGTTATCTGTGTCAAGGTATTCATAAGGTGGTTTGGGTCCTGTATACTTCCAGTTTTGTTCACCATCATAGGGGTGCTTAGCTTTGTCGTCACCACCGGTGTATTCATACCAGGAGTGTTTGACGTATTCTGTAACTTTTTCTTGGGAGACAGGCAATACTTTGGACAGATCACCATTTAATATGACACCTGATGGGAACCATAGGTTATTCGGAAATCCGTCTTGACCTTCAGGGAATTCCCCGTAAGATAGATAGTTTTTATGGCCAGTACCTATTTTTGCCCAATCCAAATAGAAGGGGGCTACTGCCAAAACATCTGGGATATATACCTGCTCAACAAACTCTTTTGCCATAGCAAAATACTTATTGATTTGGGCAATTTTGTCTGCATTGAGTGCATTTTGGCTTGTTGGATCAACAGGGATAGACATACCACCCACCAAGAAAGTCTGGGGATGTGGGTTTTTAGAGCCTAAAATAGCATGAACTTTGATGATCTCTTTTTGTAAATGTAGGGCCTCCAGGTAGTGGGCTACAGCCATCAGGTTTGCTTCTGGTGGAAGTTTGTATGCTGGGTGTCCCCAATAGGCATTGCCAAAAGGTCCAAGCCTTCCAGTTTTAGCAAAAGCAGCCACTTTGTCTTGTACTGATTTAAAGTAGGCTTCACTTGAATATTTCCACGGGGAAATTGATTGTTGTAAAGCAGCTGTTTTCTTCGGATCAGCCTTAAGAGCTGAAACAATATCCACCCAGTCAAGGGCGTGCAGATGATAAAAATGGATTACATGATCCTGAACCAACTGAATACCTATTATAAGATTCCTTATCATCTCTGCATTAAAAGGTACTTTAATATTTAATGCATTTTCCACAGCTCTTATAGAGGCTATAGAGTGTACAGTTGTACAGACACCACAAAATCTTTGGGTAAAATACCATGCGTCTCTAGGATCTCTCCCTTGTAAGATCTTTTCAACACCTCTAAACATTGTGGAGCTTGACCACGCATCCACTATCTTACCATTTTCTACCTTTGCTTCTATCCTTAAATGCCCTTCTATCCTTGTAATTGGGTCAACAACAACCTTCTGAGCCATACAAAAACCCCCTTATTTATTATCTTCTTCTATATCAACTTCATTATTTTCTACTTTTTTAATAAGGCCCCTGTTTCTAATAAGGCTAACAATACCATGTGTACCGAAAATAACAGCAGAAGCACCCACGATAGCTGTCCCAATCTTAGTTGCGGTGGCTTCTACGCCAAATCCGGGGACATTTGGTAACCTATGGTAAAGTGGAGTCATGGTATCCCAAAAACCTGGTTCACTACATCCTGCGCACCCATGCCCGGCCATAACAGGCCAACTTAACCCTTCATTCCATCTTAAAGTGGGACAGTTATGGAAGGTTTCTGGGCCTTTACAACCCATCTTATATAAACACCATCCTTTTCTGTGGGCATCATCGCCCCACGTTTCAACAAATTGCCCTGCATCAAAATGGGCTCTTCTTTCACAATTATCATGTATCCTTTTACCGTATGCAAATTTGGGTCTTAAAAATTTATCCATAGCAGGGGCAGCACCAAAAAGAAGATAGTGTACTATAGTCCCTGTTAGATTATCCACATTCATAGGACAACCTGGGAGGTTTATCACAGTTTTGTGGGGGAGGATTTCCTTTACACTTTTTGCACCTGTTGGGTTTGGATATGCTGCAGGCAGACCACCGTAAGCAGCGCATGTTCCTACTGCTATAATAAATGCAGCGTCTTCACCAACTTTTTTTAGTATATCTACGGCTGATTTACCACCGATTGTGCAGTATACTCCATCATCTTTAACAGGGATAGAGCCTTCTACAACAACGATATACTTCCCTTTGTATTTTCCCACTGTGGCATCTTTTGCTTCTTCTGCTTGATGACCAGCTGCAGCCATGATTGTCTCATGGTAATCTATAGACAAGTAGTCTAAAACTAATTCTGCAACTGAAGGTCTGTCAGCTCTTAATAAAGATTCTGAGTCTCCAGCACAATCTTGAAATTCAAGCCATATCACAGGAGGTCTTTTGTCGGACTCTATAGCTTCTGCTACTCTTGGAGCCAAAGATGGTGATAAAGCCAACATACCACTTAAGGCGGTGCAATACTTGAGGAAATCCCTTCTACTTATACCATATTCTTTCAAAAAATCGGTTACTTTGGACATAGATAAACCTCCACTTGTTAATTTCAATTATATTATATAGTATGTTTTTACAATGTCAAGTTAAAGTCGTACTTACATTGTAATATACAGAATAAATTTTTATGGTCTGAGTTAATTATTGATAAAAAAACTGATCTGGTAATAACCTATTGTTGATCGCTATTGTTTAATTTCTCTTTTAGTAGAGAGCCTAAACTAAAAGAATCATTTTCCTGTTTCTGTAGTTTTTTCATGTACTCCTTGACCTCAGAACGTTCAGTATCTTGTTTGAATTTTTTTATACTAAGAATGATACTTCTATTCTTGGGGTCAACCTTTATAACGGTTGCTTTGACATTGATCCCTACTGGGTATGTTTCAGATACACTTGATTTGGTGTCATCTACCTCTTTTAATGGAACAAAACCTTTTACCCCTTTACCAAGATTTAAAATCAAACCATCCTTTTCGATAGCATCAACATTGGCTTCTACTACTTTACCTACAGGATAAAGCTTATCGATCTCTTTCCATGGGTTTTTTTCGAGTTGTTTGATCCCCAAAGCTATTCTTTCTTTCTCTGGATCTATTGCAAGGATTTTTGCTTCTATTATATCACCTTCTTTAAACCTCTGACTTAGATCTTCTATCTCTTCTGTCCAAGATATATCGGATTTCCTTACAAGACCGTCAACTACACCACCAAAATCCACAAAAAGTCCGAAATCGGTGATATTTTTTATCTTGCCTTTAACGATAGAGCCTTCAGGATGTTCTCTTTTGAAGATATCCCACGGGTTTTCCTGTAGAGCCTTTATCGATATTATAAACTTCTCTTTCTTATCATCGATATCGATTACTCTACCTATTACCAGATCCCCTTTATTGAGACTAACATTGGATTTCTTAATCCAACTAATCTCTTCATAAGGAATAAATGCCTCCACACCTCTATCGATCTCAGCAATATATCCATTTTTAACCCTTATGAGGATTGTAGCTTTTACTTCTGAGTTAATTTGATATTTCTGCTTTGCTGATTCCCATGGATTGGGTTTTAGAGCTTTGATGCTAAGCTCTATTTTAGCGTTTTCCTTATCTATCTTAATTATCTTAGCTTCTACTTTATCATCGATTTCATAATATTTTTCAATCCTTGAAATCCTACCCCAATCTATATTCTCCTTTGCCACAAAGCCATCTATGGGACCTAAATTTATGAAAATACCATATTCTTTGATCGATTTAACAGTTCCTTTAATGATATCACCTTCTTTAAGGGACTCGATAAACTTCTTTTTCTCCTCTTCTTGGGATTCGATAAGGTATTGCTTTCTGGAAGCTAAGGCGGTTTTACTCTTGCCGTCGAACTTGAGTATCTTACAGTTGAAGATTTTTCCTAAATAGTGTTGGGGCTCTTTTATTTTATTTTTGTGGTCTATTTGATGATCAAGAATATGGATCTCCACCTCACCATGCTTACCTATAAACTTTTTATTCTTATCATCGTATTTTACAATCTTTACACTAACAGGTTTATGTTTTTCGATGGACTTTAATATTTCGTCGATATCATGTTTAAGAGACAGACCTTTCTTAGAAAGTCTAACGTATGAGCCTCCACCAGATACCGAAACAACTTCTAACTCCACTTCTTCACCGATTTTTACGATTAATTCCCCATCTTTTTTAAATTCTTCGATGTCAACGACACCTTCAGTTTTATAGCCAAAATTTACAAATACATCATTATCATTTATTCCAACTACTACCCCTTTAACTATAGACCCTTTTTGGGGTGGTGTGAGTGTTTCTTCAAGCATAGATTTAAACTCTTCAAACTCTTGTTGAGCAACCCTATCTTCCATCATTTACTCCATTTAGATATTCTATTACATCGTGTATGATATTTTTTGGTGTACTTGCACCTGCTGTTATACCTACTTTATTTACTCCTATTAGAGTCGATTTGTCAATCTCTTCTTTTGTTTCTATATGAAAAGTTTTAGGGCAGATTTGGGAACATATCTTATACAGTCTTCTGGTATTGGCACTATTTTTTCCTCCAACAACAAACATTACATCCACTATTTCTGCTAATTTTTTTGCTGCATTTTGTCTTAACGTTGTTGCGTTACAGATTGTGTTAGATATTTTAAGCTCTTTTGTTTTGGTTTTTAATATATTTGCTACTTCATCAAATGCAGACTTTTCCTGAGTTGTTTGGGCAACCAAACCGATTTTATCTTTGGGTTCGATCTCCAAAGCTTCAGAGGGGGTGGAGACGATGACATAGTCACCTTCTATATAACTTGCGATCCCTTTGACCTCAGGATGATCTTTTTCACCAAATATTACAACAAAGTAGCCGTTTTTACTTAATTCGATTGCTTCGTTATGGGCTTTGTTCACATAAGGGCATGTGGCATCAATGATGTGAACGTTTTTCATGAGAAGGATATCTTTTTCTGATTTTTCGATGCCATGGGATCTTAGAATAACTATGGAATTGGGGGTAAGTTCATCGGTATTGGTTAATACATCTACACCTTTTGACTGTAGTTCTTTTACAAGCTGAGGGTTATGAATAATGGGACCCAAAGTATAGATTTTTTGATGTTCTGTTGCGGCATTGTTGACTATTCTAACAGCTCTTTCCACTCCGAAACAGAAGCCTGAATGTTGCGCTACATAGATCTCCATATACTAAAACCCTTTTTCTTTTATGATCTGTTCTATCTTTAAGATGACTTCATCTATGGTAAGACCAGTAGTATCGATCTCTATTGCGTCCTCTGCTTTTTTTAAAGGGGCACTATTTCGGTTGATATCTGCATGGTCTCTTTTTATAATCTCTTCTAATACAGAGGGGAATTCTACAGCTAACCCATTTTCTAACATTTCCAAGTAGCGTCTTTTGGCTCTTTCCTCTGGGGAAGCGGTAAGAAAAATCTTAATGGGAGCTTCAGGCATGACGACAGTGGCTATATCCCTACCATCCATGATAACTGGGGAGTTTTTTGCTAAAAGCTTCTGTTTTTCTGTAAGAATTTTTCTTATTTCTGGTAAGGCTGAGACCTCACTGGTTTTTGCTGTGACTTCAGGTAGCCTAATCTCATTGGTTACATCTAATATATTGTTGTTAACTTTAACAAAAACTTTTTTGTCTTTTATGGTAATTTCAACGTTGTTTAAAAAATCGATAAGGGACTGGGGTGTTAGATTGTATTTTAACAAAAGCCACGCAGCTGATCTGTAAAAGGCACCGGTATCGACGTAGGTCAAGCCGTATTTTTCAGCAATCTTTTTCGATATTGTACTTTTACCGCTCCCAGCAGGTCCGTCTATAGCTATTTTAAGCAATGGTTACCTCTAAAGACTTTATTTTGTCGAGGAAATCAGGGAAAGATACATCTATAGCATCTATTTCGTCAATAGAAATATTGCCAAACCTTTTGGCTAAGAGTATATTGATCATGGCAATTCTATGGTCATCAAAGGATTTAAGTAGTATATCACCTTTTTTAAGCTCTTTTAGCGGGTAAACTTTCAAACCATCTGGGTACTCTTCCACTTCACCACCTATAGCTTGAATATTATAAACAATAGACTTTATCCTATCTGATTCTTTGACCCTTAGTTCTTCTGCATCTCTGATCTCAAGTGGAGCTTCTGAGAAGAGCCCTAAAGTGGCTAATATGGGGATCTCATCTATTATGTTGGGTATTATTTCACCCGATACTTTGCCCCCTTTTAATCTTTTATGTTTTATAAAGATATTACCTGTTGGTTCCGCTTTGCTATCTGTATAATTTACTTCTATGTATGCTCCTAGTTCTTGGAGTATCTTTAAAAAGCCCGTTCTCGTTGGGTTCAAGCCTACACCTTTTATCTCTATCTCTGAATGTTCAAACATGATGGAAGCACCAAGAAAAAAAGCAGCTGAGGAGAAATCACCTGGGACAATCAGTTTTTGTGGGTATAATTCTTCTGGTCCTTTGACGGTGATCTTTTTTCCGTCTACAGATATATCCACACCAAAATCCCTTAGCATTGTTTCTGTATGGTTTCTTGTGGTTTCTTTTTCTGTGTAACTGGTGTAGCCTTCCAGTTGTAGCCCAGCGATCAAAACGGCACTTTTTACCTGGGCACTATTTACGGTAGCAACTATATCGGCGGGGTACATTTTAGCAGGTAGTATAGTCATAGGTAGAAACCTATCAGCCCTAAGTCTAATATCTGCTCCCATCTCGGAAAGGGGTTTTTTTACTCTATCCATAGGTCTTCTTCTTAAAGATGAATCCCCTGTTAAGACAATGTATTTTGATCGTGGGGCAAAGACGCCGGTGATCAACCTTGAGGTTGTCCCTGAGTTTTCACAGTTTATTACATCTGAAGGTTCTTGAAAGTGTTTATAGCCTTTTGAACATATTTTAAAACCATTTTCAATCTTTTTAAATTCTACACCTGCAGCCATCATAGCGTTCATAGTTGCAATCGTATCCCTTGACATGAGGGGGGTTAACACCTCTGAGATACCTGTAGCCATTGCGGAAAAGATAAAAGCTCTGTGAGTTATCGATTTGTCTGATGGAACTGTTACTGACCCCTTTAGGGTGTATACTTTATCGAAGGTAACCGTCATCACATACCTCGCCTTATGTTACTTATTTTTTCTATTTTAGAATACAGTTGTTTTCTATTTTGTGATGATATTAGCTGTTTCCATTCTTCTAAGAGCTCAATATAGTCATCAATAATATTTATAAGGTTCTCTTTGTTGTCAATGAATATATTAGACCACATAGTGGGGTCACTACCTGCTATTCTTGTAAAATCCTTAAACCCACCACCGCTAAAGCTGAAGGCTTCTGGATCTTTTTTTTGTACTATCTCCACCAGCAAAAAGGCAGCTAAGTGGGGAAAGTGACTTACAAGGGAGAATATTCTGTCGTGCTCCTTTGGGTCCATGTGGATTACCCTCATTCCTATCTCTTTGTGAAGAGCTTCTAAAAGTTCATAGTGGGGTGCGTTTTTGTTTGTTAGTATATGTACGGCATTTTTAAAAATATCTGGGTCTGAGTGCTCAAAGCCAGATTTTTCTCTACCTGCTATTGGATGACCTCCGCAAAAGGTTAAATCAAAGTTACTGGCTAATTTTTCTATACTCTCTTTTGTGCTAAGGGCATCAGTAATTGGGATATCACAATCGATGTCACCAAGGTGTAAAACGACCTCTTTGGCAGCCTCTATGGGTAGTGCGATGTATAAAAGGTCTAAATTGTGTTTTAATAGGTCATCTATTTCTAAGCAGACATCTTCAAAGATACCAGAGTTTTTGGCCAATGAGATGGTTTTTTCATCCAGATCTAAGCCGAAAATGTTATGGTCTTTTAGTTTAAAAGCTTTTGAAAATGAGCCCCCAATTAAACCTAAACCTATAATGCCTATGTTTAATCTTTTCAATCTCTACTCTTCAATATGTTTTTCTAATGTGGCAGCAATGACTTTAACCCTTTTCATCAAAAGATCAAAATCATCTGGAAGTATCGATTGATCCCCATCACTTAGCGCCTCTTCTGGGCAGTGGTGTACCTCCACCATAAGCCCATCAGCGCCAGCAGCAATAGCTGCTTGTGCCATTGGTAGTATGCAATCTGCTCTACCTGTTCCGTGACTGGGATCAGCTATAATGGGCAAATGGGACATGCTTCTAATAACTGGAATAGCTGAAAGATCAAGTATGTTTCTCGTTTCTGTGTCGAAGCTTCTGATCCCCCTTTCACATAGAATGATATCACTGTTACCCTCTGAAGCAATATATTCTGCAGCCATGAGAAATTCCTTTATTGTTGCTGATAGGCCCCTTTTTAAAAGTACGGGGATTTTGGCTTTGCCAATCTCTTTTAATAATCTAAAATTTTGCATATTTCTTGCACCAATTTGGGCGATATCGGTGTACTTTAAAACCAGATCGATGTCTCTTGGGTCCATCACCTCTGTGACGACAAGCATACCAAATGCATCTGCAGCTTCTCTAAGATACTTAAGCCCCTCTTCCCCTAATCCTTGGAAAGCGTAGGGTGAAGTGCGGGGTTTGAAGGCACCCCCTCTGAGTATTCTTGCTCCAGCTTTATAGACCCTTTCTGCGATATAGAATAACATATCCCTACTTTCAACAGAACAGGGACCAGCCATTACAGCTATATGTTTCCCACCTATTTTTATTCCCTTAATATTGAGGACTGTGGGCTCTTTTTTGAAATCTTTACTGACCAGCTTAAATGGTTTTAGTATTGGTACTACCTTTTCAACACCTGGGAATGTGGAAAGGGGTTTGTCTCTTAAGGCTCTTTCGTCTCCAATGGCACCGATTATTGTTCTTTCACCGGCGTTTGAAAGGTATGTTTTAAAACCATACTGTTCAAGCTTCTGGAGTATATGATCAATCTCTATCTCAGTTACGTCAGGTTTAAGCACTATTATCATTTATTGAGCACCTTTTTGAGCTTATTGATAAAAATTTCATTTTCTTGGGGTGTCCCTATGGATACCCTAACATACTCTTTTAAAAATGGACCTAAAAATCTTACAATTACACCCTCTTTTAATAACTTTTCAAATACATCTTTGCCGTCACCTACATTTACCAAGATGAAGTTTGCCTGTGTTTCGATAAAATCAAGCCCCATCTCCTTGAACTGTTTGTATAGATATGCTTTGCCTTCTCGGTTTACTTTTATAGAGTTTCTGACAAAGTCTTTATCCTCAAGTGCCGCTATCGCAGCAATTTGGGCAACCATATTTACATTGAAAGGTTGTCTAACTCTGTTTAGCATATCAATACAATCGGGATGACCGAAAGCGTAGCCTATTCTAAAACCTGCAAGGCCATAAGCCTTAGAAAAGGTACGCATACTCAATAGATTATGATACTTATCCATTAGTTTTAAACTGTTTGGATAATCAGGTGCATCCACATATTCTATGTATGCTTCATCAAGTACTACGATCGTTTCCTTTGGTACAAATTCTAGAAAATCAATTAACTCCTCTTCTGGAAAATAAACCCCTGTTGGGTTGTTGGGGTTTGCTAAAAACACTATTCTTGTTGTTTCTTCAACAGCTTCTTTAATTTTAGAAAAGTCTATTTTAAATCGTTCCCCTGTTGGGACCCATTTGCAGAAATTACCATTTGCTTGGGCTATTATACCATATACTGAAAAGGATGGAGCATAGGATAAAACGTGTTCACCTGGTTTTACAAAGGTTCTAATGGCAAGCTCGATTATCTCATTTGAGCCAGTACCAAATATAATCCTTTCTGGTGCGACATTAAGAAATCTGCTCAGCTCCTGTCTAAGGTAGAAGGCATCCCCTAACGGGTATCTGTTCATCTCATGAAGAGCTTCAGTGACTGCCTTTATAACTTTATCTGAAACCCCTAATGGGTTTTCATTTGAAGCGAGTTTTATAGCTTCTTTTATACCGAGCTCCCTCTCAAGCTCTTTTATTGGTTTACCGGGCTGGTATGGTATTAGAGAACTGATTTTGTCTCCTGCTAATTTTTTGTAGTCTATCATTTAACCCCCTTTGGATATGATCCTAATATTTTCATAAAAGATACGTTTTCAGAGAATTTTTCAAGAGCTTTTTTTATCTTTTCTGTTTTGCAGTGACCATCTATATCAACGTAAAAAATATATTCCCATGCCTTTAATTTAGATGGCCTTGATTCTATTTTTGTCATATTGATCTCTTCTTCGGCAAAGGATTTTAGCGCCTGAAATAGGGATCCAGCTTTGTGGGTGACGCTAAAAAGAATAGATGTTTTATCGTTTCCTGTTGGTTCTGGCTCAAAGTTACCAATGACAAGAAATCTGGTGAAGTTGTTTGTCATATCTTCGATATTTCTATAGATGATCTTAAGGTTGTATTGCATCTCTGCCATTTCTGATGAGATGGCTGCTATTGTTTCATCTGAGGCAGCAATCTCCGCTGCTTTTGCAGTGGATTCAACTTCAACAATCGGTATGTTTGGCAGGTTATCTGTTAGCCATTTCCTACATTGGGCGATGGCATGGGGATGGGAATAAACCCTTTTTACATCTTCAATTTTGCCTGTGAGATTCATGAGGTGATGGGAGACTTCTAAAAATATCTCACCGCATATCTTCAGATTTGATTGACTAAACATGTCTAATGTATGATTTACAACACCCTCTAAAGAGTTTTCTATAGGTACTACACCGTAATCGCATCTCTTTTTTTCTACATCTTCAAAAACCTCTGGGATACTTCTACATGGTATCGGTTTGACTGATAAACCAAAATGTTTGATGGCAGCTAAATTGGTGAATGTCCCCTGAGGACCTAAGTACGCTACCTTTTGCACCTCTTCCAGTGAAAGTGATGCGGATATAATCTCCCTGAAGACATTCCTAAGGGCATCGTTTGGGAATGGTCCGGGATTTAAAGCTTTTAACCTTTCATAGATTGCCTTTTCCCTTGATGGAACATATAAAGGAGCATTTTGGGCTTTCTTGATATGACCGATTTCTATGACCAGTTTTGCTCTTTCGTTAAGTAGCTGTAATATAGTGTTATCTATTTCATCGATCTTTGATCTTAACTCTGAAAGTCTGTCCATAGCCAGATATAACAAAATGTATCAAAATATTCAACAGGTTTTTATCCTCTGATATGTTTTGGATTGTTACCTCGAAAGCTGATATTTTTTTATATTGTTCAGGTGTTCGTTATAATCTTTGGCAAATATATGGGATCCATCGTTTTTGGATACGAAATAGAGATAGTTTGTGTTAGCTGGGTAAGCTACACCCTTTAAAGCCCCAATAGATGGATTGCAGATAGGGGTTGGGGGAAGGCCTTTATGGGTGTAGGTATTGTAGATATTATTTTCATCTCTTAAATCAGTTTTTCTTAAGTTACCATCAAATTTGGTACCTAAGCCGTAAATGATGGTTGGATCAGATTGTAGGGGCATCCCTAGTTTTAATCTATTAATAAATACAGAGGATACAATTGGATATTCAGATTCCAAGTATGTTTCTTTCTGAACAATAGATGCCAGAATCAGCCCTTCATAGAAGGTTAAGCTAAATCTTTTCAGATTTTCTTCAAAGTTTTCAGGTAGCTTTTGTAAAAAGTTTTTATAAGCTTGTTCTATAAATATTTCAGCAGTAACATCGCTGGTGATAAAGTATGTGTCTGGATATATAAAGCCTTCAAGAGAGGGGTAGGGGTATCCTGTTAATCGGGTGATAAATTTTTTATCTTTGCTAAGGCGTAAGAAAGCTTCTGAGTCTATATCACTGGTTTCTTTGAGTTTCTGGGCGATGTCATTTATTGTAAAACCTTCTGGGATTGTTATCTTAAACCTACTTTCTTTACCATCTTCAATGTTTTTAAGGAATTCGTTAAGCGTAATATTGTCTGCTTCATAATAACCGAATTTCATCTTTTCTGGAAATCTCTTTACCTTTTTTAGGTAGAGGTCGAACAAAAAAGGGGGGGACACCCCCTTTAAGAGCTTTTCATAAACTGTACTAAATTTTTCACCTTTCTTTATTTTTATGGCTGTTGTTATCCTTTGGTTTTCTAAAAATGATTCATTTGTATATATCCAAAACCCAAGTAAAAAGGATAGTACAAAGATAGGTATCAGTAAGATTGTGATGGCTCTAAAAAACATCAAAGCAACTCGACAAACCTTCTGAATAGGTATTTGGCATCATGGGGGCCGGGACCGTTTTCAGGGTGGTATTGAACGGCAAATACAGGTTTTGTTTTGTGTTTTATACCCTCTACGGTATTGTCATTTAGGTTTATATGGGTTATTTCAAATTTGTCCAGTATATCGTTTATTTCAACAGCAAAACAGTGGTTTTGAGCTGTGATCTCCACCTTACCAGTGGTTAAATCCTTTACCGGTTGATTTCCACCATGATGACCAAACTTTAACTTATACGTGGAACCACCATAGGCTAGTGCAAGAAGTTGATTTCCCAGACAGATTCCAAAGGAGGGGTAGTACTCTGTGACTTTTGCTACCGTTTCTATGGCGTAGTGTAATGGCGCAGGATCACCGGGGCCGTTTGAAATAAATACACCGTCAGGTTTTAGTTTTTGGATCTCATCAAAGCTGGTTTTGGCTGGTACCACAGTAACTCTACACCCTTCATCCACAAGGTATCTCAATATATTCCTCTTTATACCAAAGTCTAATGCTACCACATGTTTTTTAAATTGACTTGGTTTGTAAAAGCCCCCCTGTAGCATCCAACTACCTTCTGTCCACTCATAAGGCTCTTGGCAAGTTACATATTGGACTAAGTCTTGACCTACAATTGATGGTATCTCCTTCGCTTTCTTTTTGAGCTTTTCTATGTCTGTTTCCACTGTGGATATGATGGCGTTCATGGAGCCAGCTTCTCTGATATGACGAACGACCATTCTTGTATCTATCCCTTCTATCCCAATTATTCCATATCTCTTTAAAAAATCACCTAAGGAGACTGTGGCTCTGTAGTTGGAGTAAATTTGGCTATACTCTTTTACAATAAAAGCAGATACAAAGGGTTTTACTGATTCAAAGTCTTCTTCATTTATACCGTAGTTACCTATCAGTGGGTAGGTCATTGTAACCATTTGACCATAGTATGAAGGGTCAGTGAGGATCTCTTGATACCCGGTCATAGAGGTATTGAAAACTACTTCTCCTGCAGATTCACCTTCTGCACCGAAACTCTTTCCTTCCATTACAAGGCCATCTTCAAATACAAGGTAAGCTTTAGACATAATTTCTCCACGAATTTTTTGATAATTTAATACATCTTTAAAAAACCTTCAAGGATATTTTAAAATACTTTTAAGAGTTTGTATTGAGATTTTGATATTTTAAGGTTTGTATAAAATTTTCTATTGAGTAATCTTGCTAAAAAGGTTATTTTTTATGAAGAGGTATTTTTATACTTTTTTGGTATAAAATTGTTGACAAGTAAATTAAAAAGATTATAATTTAGGATAGAGGTGACAATGAAGCTTGAAATATTAAAGTTTCCTGACCCAAGATTGAGGGTAAAGGCTGAAGTGGTTAAAGTTTTTGATGAAGAATTAAAGCAAATTGTTTATGATATGGCTGAGACGATGTATGCTGCTCCAGGTATAGGTTTAGCTGCTACCCAGGTGGGCATTAACAAAAGGCTTTTCATTATAGATTTGTCTAAAGAAAAAAATGATCTTAATGTCTTTGTAAATCCGGTGATACTGAATAAAGAAGGTGAAGTATGTGAGGAAGAGGGGTGTTTGAGTATACCAGGGGAATATGCAAATGTTACAAGGGCTATGAAATTGGAGCTTTTGGCCCAGAATCTTAAAGGGGAAGAGTTTATTACTAAGGCTGAAGGTTTACTTGCAAGGGCCATTCAACATGAGATAGATCATTTAGAAGGTGTACTTTTCTTGGATAGGTTACCTGCTTTTAAAAGGGAGTCACTGAAGAAGCATATAAAGAAGAGGCAGTTAGCTGGAGATTATTGATAATTGTGCTATAATAGAAGCATAAAAAACTACAGGAGGAATGGATTATGCCAATTCAAGATTTAGTAAAAACTGCAGATTTTAAGTCGGAAAAACATGTTCCAGTAATCGAATGCCCTAATGGGATTAAAAAGGGGGAATATTGTACGATTGAGGTTTCAGTTGGGAAAGAGATTGCTCATCCAAATACCACAGAACACTACATAGGATGGATAAGTCTTTATTTCAAACCAGCGAGTGGAAAACCCGTTTACAATCTGGGTAGAGCTGAATTCTTGGCTCATGGTGAATCGATTGAAGGTGCAAACAAAGGTCCAGCTTATACGAATCCAGTGGCATGTTTTAAGGTCAAGTTGGAGGAATCAGGTACCCTTGTAGCAGTAAGCTACTGTAATATTCATGGACTCTGGGAAAGCCAGGTGGATATCACATTATAATAAAAGGCGGAAAATTCCGCCTTTTTTAAAATGAAGAATAGATATTACCAAGATCTTCAATTTATTTTTAACGAATCTATAAAAGCTGTCAAACCTGACAATGCAATAAGAAAGTACATATCCTTAGAAGAGAATGTTTTATCTTTAGCAAGTGACAGGATCCCTTTGGTTGATATTGAACGTATATTTGTTGTTGGAGCAGGTAAAGCAACAGCACCAATGGCAAAAGCTGTGGAGGATATTTTAGGAAGCTTAATCGATGAAGGTCAGATAGTGGTTAAATATGGTCATACTGAAAATCTTAAGTTCATTAAGATTATAGAAGCTGGTCATCCAATCCCTGATCAAAAAGGTCTTGTTGGGGCTGAAGGGGTAGTTGAGCTGGCCATGAAAGCTAATAAGAGGGATCTTGTGCTCTGTTTGTTGTCTGGAGGTGGTTCGGCGCTTTTGCCGATGCCTGCTAAAGGTTTGACTCTTGAAGATAAGCAAGAGGTTACAAGACTTTTGCTTAGATCTGGTGCTACAATCCATGAAATAAACACCATTAGAAAACATATCTCTGGTATTAAAGGTGGTTTTTTGGCAAGATACTGTTATCCCGCCAAATTATTTACTTTTGTGGTATCTGATGTGATAGGTGATGATTTGAGTGTGATAGCATCTGGGCCTACTTATCCAGATAATTCTACTTTTCAGGATTGTGTTGATATACTCGTTAAATATGAGATCTTAGATCTGATTCCTCTAACTGTTAAAAACCACATTTTAGAAGGTAAAAGTGGTTTGAAACCAGAAACACCTAAAAGCAATGATGAATGCTTTGAGAAAACAAAAAATATTATCATTGCAAACAACAGAATAGCTATTGAAAGTGCATACAATACAGCCTTAAAATTGGGATATGAAGTGGAGATTTTAGCTTATGATTTAGAAGGTGAAAGTAGGATTGTTGCAAAGAGTATCTTAACTCAGATAATGGATAAAATAAAAATTTATAAAGGTACAAAGGATCTATGTTTTATAGCTGGAGGGGAAACAACTGTTACTGTAAAGGGTGGTGGTCTTGGTGGCAGGAATCAGGAGATGGCTTTAAGTGCTGCGTTGATCCTTCATAATGGTCCAGAGATCTTTTTTATGTCATGTGGTACAGATGGTAACGATGGGCCAACAGATGCTGCAGGTGCTATTGTGGACAATTCAACGGTAAGTAGAGCCTTGTCTATGAATATTGACCCGTCTTATTATCTTGAAAGTAACGACTCATATAACTTTTTTAAAAAAGTTGGAGGTCATGTGATTACTGGACCGACTAATACTAATGTTATGGATTTACAG
>JAOAHS010000054.1 GCA_026415135.1 Calditerrivibrio sp.
GTAAAGGAATTTTTGGGTAGGTTTTTTTATTCAACATCTAAGGGTGGGATTTACTTTGGTCTTTTATATATTTTGTTATTAGTGGTTTTTAGTAATTTTATTAAATTGAGATTAAAGGTCAGTAAATTTGTCATCCCAGTATTATTGGCTATGTTTTATTTATTAGGTTTGGTACTAAATTTTTATTATTACCATAAGTTCGATATAAATTGGAGTGAAAGAGTCATACAATGGTATGATTTTTATTCAAACAGTTTTAATAGTATATTTCACAACCATATTCTAAAACCGTTAAATTACATCTTGTTAGGATTTATTCCTGCTTTTAGCGTAAAATATGATTTGGGGAGTACTTTTGTGAGCTTTTATTCTGAATATTTTTTTATTTTTTTAGCGATAATATATGTTGTTTTGATGTTACTGCCTGTTGTTATGTCATATCAGATAATGCTAAAATACGATTTTAAAATGAATATTTTCATTTTGTTTGCTGTGTCTATCTCATATTCATTAAAAAGTATCACTGATGGTGGAGTTCTTTCTGGGTATACTATTGTAGCTTACTTTATTGTGTTTAATCTAATGTTGATGAAGGATAAAAGAGAATTTGACAGTTTTTGGAGAAGAAAATATTATTTTTTAATTTTGCTTTTTATTTTTAATGTATTGATTGTTTTATTTCGATTTAAAAAAGATGATCTTTACTTTGGTGATTTAGTTTTTATATATATCTTTTTTCTTTTACTTATCTATTGGGATTGTCTTAAGAAAAGGCAGTTTGTGGTCATTGTTGTAGTTGCCTACTTCTTTTTTAGCATCTTTTTTAGCTATTTTACAACGCATCATTGTGTATTTGAAAGAGGGGATTTCTATGTTTATTCAATCAGTAGTGATTTAGAGATAAAAAGATTAAGTTATTACTCAGTCAGTCCATATCAGATATATTTAAGTTTTTTGGAAGATATATATAAAACAAAGAAGATACTAATTTTTGATAGAGATAGTAAGGGGAGTTTTCTAATAAGTTTACAAATAATCCCCTTATATTTATCTAATAGGGGTATCTTCAGAGAAACAGATATTATATCTCTAAAAAGTATAAATAAAACAGATAATGAAAGGCTTAAGTTAACTTTTGAAATGAAAATACCACATTATTTAAATTCGAATGAAAGATGTGATTTGGTTGTTAAAAACAATTTTTATGTTATTTTACATACAATAAATAATTATTTGCAAATGAGTGGTTTTAAAGAATATATTATGATATTAAAATAAAGATGTTAGATTTAGAGGTGGATTGCTCCACCTCTTTTTTATTCTATTTCCTCGAGGATATCGAGCTTTATGCTTAGTTCTTTGAGCTGTTTTGAATCTACTTTGTTGGGAGCATCGCTCATAAGGCAGGTTGCTCTTTGGGTTTTTGGAAAAGCTATAACATCTCTAATGGAATCTGCACCAGCCAGTATTGCAGCAATTCTGTCAACTCCAAATGCAATGCCACCATGGGGTGGTGTACCATATTTGAGAGCTTCAATGAAGAAACCAAATTTTAGATCGCACTCCTCTTTGGTTAGTCCAAGAATATTAAACATCTTTTCTTGAATATCGCTTCTATGGATCCTTATACTCCCACCACCTATTTCTGATCCGTTTAAAACAAGATCATATGCTTTTGCTCTTATCTTTAATGGATCTGTATCAAAAAGTGGTATATCCTCATCTACAGGGGCAGTAAAAGGATGGTGAACGGCTGCATACCTCTTTTCCTCTTTATCCCACTCTAAAAGAGGAAAATCTATGACCCAGGTGAAATTGTATTTATTCTTATCGATGAGGCCAAGTCTTCTACCAAGCTCAAGTCTGACCTTTGACATGAAAAGGTTTACTGTGGACTTTTCACCGGCGCCGAAAAATATTATATCCCCTACCTGGGCATCCATAGCATCAAGGATCTTGTTTGTTATCTGTTCCCCTAAAAACTTTGTGATTGGTGATTGGAGACCATCTTCGTTAACTTTTATATAAGCGAGCCCTTTGGCACCTAAAGATATTGCATATTCTGTGATCTCATCAATCTCTTTTCTACTAAACTTTCCAGCACCTTTGGCATTTATCGCTTTAACAATACCACCCTCTTTGAGGGCATCAGTAAATACCTTAAATTCACAATCCTTTACTAAATCATTGATTGTTTTTGTGAAAAGTTCAAACCTTGTGTCTGGTGCATCGTGGCTGTATTTCTCCATAGCTTCAGCATACGTCATAACTGGGAAGGGTCTTTGAACTTCTACACCAGCAATCTTTCTAAAGATCTCCACAAAAAGCCCCTCTATGAGATCCATAAGGTCATTTCTATCTATAAACGACATCTCCATATCAAGCTGTGTGAATTCAGGCTGTCTATCTGCTCTTAAATCTTCATCCCTAAAACATCTTACTACTTGGAAATATCTATCATAGCCTGAAATCATGAGAAGTTGTTTAAACATCTGGGGTGATTGGGGTAGTGCGTAGAATTTTCCTGGGTTCACTCTACTCGGTACCAGGTAGTCCCTTGCGCCTTCAGGGGTACTTTTGGTTAAGAATGGTGTTTCGATATCCAAAAACCCTTTACTGTAAAGGTATTCCCGCATTGTTCTTGTTAAATTATGTCTCATGATTATGTTTTTTTGCAGATTTGGTCTTCTTAAGTCCAAATATCTATATTTAAGTCTAACATCCTCACCAACGTTGGTATTTTCTTCTATCTGGAAGGGGGGGGTTTTAGCGTTATTTAATATTTTTATCTCGTTGACAATTATTTCGACTTCGCCTGTGGGGATTTTGTCGTTTATAGTCCCCTCTGGTCTTCTTTCTACTTTCCCTTTTACAGCAATAACATATTCACTCCGTACAGCTTCGGCTATTGTGTGTGCTTCAGCACTTATCTCTGGGTTTAAAACCACCTGTAATATGCCCGTCCTATCTCTTAAATCTATAAAGATTACTCCACCATGATCCCTTCTTCTATGGACCCACCCCATTGCGCAAATATTTTCTCCAATATTGGTAGCATTTAGTTCTCCACAGTAGTGTGTTCTTCTCCAATCACCTAATAACGATAGCATAAAAGCCTCCTTGTATTACCTTATATATTCTAAAATGTTTTCTCTTTTTACTTCCTTTTGTTCTCCAGTGTACATATTTTTTATCTGGACTGTTCCATTATTTTTTTCCTCTGTTCCAATTATTATTGTAAAATCTGCACAGAACTTATCTGCTTTTTTAAACTGACTTTTAAAGCTACTTAAATCATAGTCATAGCCTACTATGAAGTTATTTTTCCATAACATATTCAAAATTTCAAAACCCTCTTGGAGAGTTTCTTCGAAGAAAACAACATATATTTTTATATCTTTGTTGAATGTTAACTGTTTATCCATCATAAGGTTTACCAGTCTGTCTACACCAATGGCATATCCTATGCCTGGTACATCAGGTCCTCCAAGTGTCTTTACAAGACCGTCATATCTACCTCCGCCACCCACTGCATTACTGGCACCTAATTTGTCTGTAACAAACTCAAATGCTGTACGGACATAATAATCAAGCCCTCTTACCATAAAAGGGTTTATTTTATATTTTAGGTTGAAAAGGGAAAGGTAATATTGGGTTTTATGAAAATGATTGTGGCATTCTTCACACAAATATTGAATCATGATAGGTGCATCTTTTATAGTTTTTTTACATGATTCATTTTTGCAATCAAGAACTCTTAAAGGGTTTTTCTCTACTCTGTTTAGACAATCTGGGCATAGATACTGTCTTTGATCTGATAAAAAGGATATGAGCTTTTCTTTATAATTTGGTCTACAAGAAGGGCAGCCGATGGAGTTTATATTTAGTACTACTAAATCACTTACATTGCATACCTCAAAAATATCTGACATTGTTTTGATAACTTCTGCATCGACAGCTGGTGCTGATGATCCAAAAACCTCAACCCCTACTTGATAAAACTGCCTAAACCTACCCTTTTGAGGGCGTTCCCTTCTAAACATTGGACCATAATAGTAGTATTTTGATATGTTTTTACCTGTATAAAGCTTATTTTCAATATAAGCTCTTACTAATGATGCTGTCCCCTCTGGCCTTAGAGCAAGTCTATCACCACCTTTATCATCAAAAACAAACATCTCTTTTTCCACAATATCAGTTGTTGCTCCTATTCCCCGTTGAAACAGCTCCACTTTTTCTAAAATGGGTAACTTAAATTCTGTGTAATCATATCTTCTGAAAATTTCTACAAATGCTGACTCAACCTTAGACCAATAGGTGATCTCTTCACCGTAAATATCTCTAAATCCTTTAACTCTCGTAAACAAAAAAACCTCCTGAAAATATCATTGTAATAAGAAGTAAAGATTTAGTCAACGAAAATCTCTTTTTTACATTAAAAAATGGTCTCTACTATTTTTGTTATGATATTGGCTGTCTCTTCTATGGTAAATTTGTACATGTTTATCATTGTATGGTAAAGATTTGGATCATCTATATCGGCATTATAGTAATGTTTTAAAAAGTTTCTTCTTCTTTCATCTATCTCATCAATTTTTGTTCTGGCTGTTTTTGGGTCCATCTTTTCTTTTATTTGTAGCCATTTAATCCTTTCCTCTTTTGGGGCATAGAGTTTAACATGAAGTGCATCTTTATGATCTTTTAATATACACTGGCTGCCTCTACCCATTATTACCACATTCCCTTTTTCTGCAAGTTTTATAATTACTCTTTCTACCATTCTTTGAAATGCTTCACTATCGAAAATGGGATCAAAATGGATCTTTTCATCAAATAGGGAGCCTTCCTCTACAAGTACTGGACAATCAGGGCTGGGACATTTTAAAAAGGGATCATCTTTTATGATGTCGCTAAAGATGTTTAGATCTATATATTTTGATAAGATCGCTGACATGTTTGAATGATACTCTTCATCGAAATTTTTTACTATCTTTTCTGGTGTGCTTGTCAATATGGATACATATTGGATGATTTCATTGTTCACAAATTGATACCCTAATTTTTTAGCTACCCTTTCACCAACATATTCCCCAGAGCAGCCATATTGTCTTGAGATGGTAATTATGGCCAAGTAAGTACCCCCATTTTTTTTATATTTAGATCATCGTGTAATTCGTTTATCATTTCATAAATCGTTTTTTTGGTGACAGGGTGGATATAACTTTCTTCTACCTCTTTTAGAGGATATAGCACAAAGCTTCTTTTATGTAGTTCTGGGTGTGGGATATGGAGGAGATCACTTTTGTAGAATATACCATCGTAATCGAGGATATCTATATCTATTTCCCTATCAAGCCATTTATCTGTAATGTTTCTACCTAACTTTTTTTCTATGTATTTAATTGTAGTTAGTAGTCTTTCTGGTGATTGAATTGTGTATATTGATATTACCATGTTGAAATAATCTGGTTGATGATCTTTGAGCAATGATACGGTTTTATATACACTGGAGCAGGTAATAATAGGGAAAAAGTTTTTTATATTTCTTATAGCTTTTAAGAGGAACTCCCCTTTAGGGTTTTTATTACTACCTAATCCTAAAATAACTTTTTTCATTTCAGTTTCTTATCTTATTCCCAATGTCGACCAAAGCTTCCACAAATGTTGGATAAGAGAAGATATGTTTAGAAATCTCATCCAGATTAAGCTTCATCTTGATTATAAGGGAAAATATAGGTAAGAGTTCGTTGGCACCTTTACCTATTATGTGAGCACCTAATACTTTTTTGGTATTCTTTTCTATGATTACCTTTATCGAACCTTTTGAGTGTCCTGTAATTATGGACATTTCAAGATCGGAAAAAGAGTATTTGATGGTTTGGATAGAATATTTTTTGGATATAGCTTCCTGTTCAGTTAATCCCACACTTGCAATCTCTGGATCAATATACAATACTTTTGGAAAGATGAAGTTTATATTATCATCACTTTTACCAAGTATTGATTTTACTACTATTTCTGATGAAAGATAAGCCCAGTTTAAAAACATAAATTTGCCAGCAGCATCACCTACAAAATAAATATCTTTGTTAGTAGTGCTATTTAGTGTTTTTTCAATAACCGGCAGATCGTTTTCTAATGCTACACCGGCTGATTCCAAAGATAGATTCTTTATATTTGGTAAGCGGCCTACAGCTATAAATACTTCGTCAGATTGTATTTTCTCATTGTCAAGGAATATTAGAGTCTTATTACCGATTCTTTCTATGTTTGTTACAGTTTTTTCTTTAATGATGTTTATACCATCTTTTTTTAGCATCTCTTCGCACTTTTTTGTAATATAATCATCAAAGGTATAAAGTATCTTATCTTTGGATTCAACAACAGTAACATGACAACCTATCCTTTTAAAAAAAGTGGCGTATTCAATACCTATAAATCCACCTCCAATTATGGTTATAGAGGTTGGTATTTTCTCCATATTGATGATGTTTAATGGATCCAAATGTTTTTTTCCAGCTGCAAAAGGGAGAGTTTTAGGATAGGAACCAGTGGCTATAATTGCTTTGTCAAAGTTTAACTCTTCCGACTTTTTGTTTGAATGAATAATAGTAATAGAATGTCTGGATGTAAAGGAAGCAGTCCCTTCTATTTGAAGAACATTGTAATCATTAAGATCATCCTTATAGGCTTTGAATATCTTTGAAGAAGCGTTTTCTATATATTTTCGCATTTTCTTTAAGTCAAATATAGGTTCTGGTACTGTTTCTGTGTTATAAGTTATGAAATGAGAGGTTTTGGTTTTGAGTCGATTGTAGAGATAACTTAGATAAAGAAGAGTATTCGATACAGTGCTACCTGAGAGCTTTATAGAAGAGTTTATATCTTTGTCTATGATGGCTACTTTTTTACCAGCTTTGGCTAATTCAATAGCGGTACTGACCCCTGCAGGGCCAGCACCTATAACCACTATTTCTATTTTCGAGGTATCGGGGGGCATTTTGTATCCGTTTCAAGCACCGAGTTTACCTGCAAGAGTTTTGATCTCTTGGGCATAGTTTGTATTTTCCCATGTGAATCCATCTCTACCAAAATGTCCATAAGCAGCTGTTTTTTTATAAATTGGCTTTTTCAAGTCAAGGGCTGTTATTATGCCTTTTGGGGTTAGATCGAAGAGCTTTTGGACTATATTAGAGATTTCTTCATCAGGGATTAAGCCGGTATCAAAAGTATTTACCATTAGTGAAACAGGTTTGGCTACACCTATTGCATAAGCTATCTGTACCTCACATCTTTTAGCTATACCTGAAGCAACAATATTTTTGGCAACCCACCTTGCAGCATAAGCACCACTTCTGTCCACTTTTGATGGATCTTTACCTGAAAAGGCGCCACCACCATGTCTTCCAGATCCTCCATAGGTATCCACAATTATTTTTCTACCTGTAAGACCGCAGTCTCCCATAGGTCCACCTATGACAAATCTTCCAGTGGGATTTATGTGGTAGGTGACCTTTTCTTCATCCAAAAGGTTTGCGGGTATAACTTCTTTTATTACTTTCTCTATAATATCTTCTTTTATCTCCTGATGTTTAATATCGGGGGAGTGTTGTGCTGATACTACTATTGTATCAACCCTTACTGGGGTGTATCCATGATACTCAATAGTTACCTGAGATTTCCCATCGGGCCTAAGGTAGGGTAGTACCTCTTTTTTTCTTACTTCAGCAAGTTTCATACATATTTTGTGGGCGAGCATGATAGGTAGAGGCATGAGCTCCTCTGTTTCATCACAGGCAAAACCAAACATAAGTCCCTGATCCCCTGCACCTCCAGTATCTACGCCCATAGCAATATCAGGTGACTGTTTATCGATAGTGGAGATCACTGCACATGTCTCATAATCAAACCCATATTTTGCTCTTGTATATCCAATATCTTTAATAGTAGACCTTATTACCTCTGGTAGATCCACATACGTGGATGTGGTGACTTCACCAGCTACTATGCAAAGACCTGTGGTAACAAGGGTTTCAACAGCTACTCTACTGTTGGGATCATCTGCAAGCATTGCATCTAAAATAGCATCCGAAATCTGGTCTGCTATTTTGTCGGGATGTCCTTCAGTTACAGATTCAGAGGTGAATACATATTTTTTGTCTTTCATCAGTTACTCCTTTTTTTATGTTCTGATATTATTTGCTCCATTCTGTCTTTGCCCCTCAGCTTTCTTATTTTTATCTCCTTCATTTTAACTTGAACTTCGGGTGGAAAATACTTTAAACTGCACAATGCCTCTAAGTCCTGCTCAAGCTGAATATGCTCATCAAACAACATTCTGAACTCTTCATTATTATTGTAAAGCTCCTCAATTAACTCTGATTCATACTTTATCATAGTCCACCTCGCAAAATAGATTCATTGTATATGCATCCTTGTTCATACCATAAAAATTTTTCCTAATACCTGAAATATTAAAGCCCAAAGACTTATATAGATGAATTGCTGGGGTATTGTCAATACGAACATCAAGATAGCATACAAGGGGTTTTTTAGATCGTCTGATCATAACATTCATAAGTTTTCTTGCTATACCTCTATTTTGATGATTTCTGTTTACTGCTATATTTACTACTTCAATTTCGTTCACCATCTTCTCTGTGTTGAATAACTCCCAATATATCAAATAACCCAAAGGTATACCTTTTTCCTCATAAACCAAAAACCTGCTGACACTGTTTTCTAACTCTTTTTCAAAGTTTTCAAGGTTCCATGGTTTTTCATAAACATCTTTTTCTATCTCTATAATATAATCCAAATCCTTTCTAACAGCATTTCTGATCAAATTTTATTTCCGCTTCTGACTGTTTAAAGTAAAAAGGCACAGGGGGGATTATAAACTTTTCAAGATTACTATTTAATAGGGTTCTTGATATATCTACATATTCTACTATATTGGCATTTTCTGGTAGCTCTTCTTTGGTTATAGCCTTATACTCAGAGTATAGGTTGTTTTTAAAATCGTAGGATCTGATTACATATTCTTTACCACGTAATCTAATAGCCGCAATTACTTTTGTTTCATGTTTTGATAAAGCATAGGCATCCAATGTTGAAATACCATAAAGGGGCTTTTGTATCGCTTTTGATAAGCCAAGTAATGTGGCTACACCTATCCTTATGCCTGTGAAAGAACCGGGGCCAACTAAAACAAATAACTGGTCCAAATCATTTTTTATTATATCTGTAACTGTGAAAGATTGTTCAATGGTATCAATGATTTTGTCAGAGATATTGTTTAATGCATGGATGCTTGATTGATAAATGATTGAATTGTTTTTTGAAATGGCTATTGTCATAAATTGATTAGTGGTGTCCATGATAAACTTAATCATCTAATAATATTTATAGTTTATTTAAAAAATATGTCAAGGGGAACTGGGGTGGTGTAATTGAATTAATGAAAGGGTCTATAAGTATATAAAAATGAAGTGCTAAATTATCGTTGACAATTAAGCGCTTAGGAATTAACTATAATTAAAACCGGATGGTTAGAAGATGAAAAAACTACCAATAGGGATTTCTACATTTAGAACAATCATCGAAGAAAATTATGTTTACGTTGATAAGACCAAAGAGGCGTATGAGCTAATAGAGAATGGCCAGTATTATTTCCTCTCCCGCCCCCGAAGGTTTGGGAAGTCTCTGTTTTTGGACACGTTGAGGTCTATATTTGAGGGTAAAAAGGAGCTTTTTGAAGGTCTTTATATATATGACAAGTGGGATTGGTCTAAGAAGTATCCTGTTATTAGGATAAGCTTTAATACAGGGGATTACACCTCCAAAGA
>JAOAHS010000055.1 GCA_026415135.1 Calditerrivibrio sp.
ATCTCCAGTGTTACTTCTTTTGGAATGTTTGTCGAACTTGACAACTCTATTGAGGGTTTGGTACATGTTACAAACATGCTTGGCGATTATTATAATTACGATGAAAAAACACTCACCCTTACAGGTGAACGGACGCGCAAAATATATCGTATCGGTCAAAGGGTTGAGATAGAAGTGTTAAGCGTAAATCCAAATGAAAGACAGATTGATTTTGTGATTGTATCTGATAACCCGAAGGAAGAATCTGCAGAATAAGATTTTAGTTAGTGATAAAAAGCCTGATATTTTTCATTATAAAATTCTTGCCGTTTACGGCAAGAATTCAGGCTGTTGACAAAGGTCAACAGCCTTATTTATTTATATGTAAAAACATGGTATAATATAAAAAAGAGCTGAACTAAGGAGTGGAATGATGTTTAATAGCCCAAAGGAAACACAAAGTAAAATGGAGTTTGTATATATAGGAGATCTAGTACCAGAAGACCATCTATTAAGAAAGATAGATAAATATATAGACTTTAGTTTCATACGAGAAAAGACTAAAGAATTTTACTGTGAGAACAACGGGCGTCCATCTATAGACCCAATAGTTCTTTTTAAAATACTGTTCATTGGATATCTTTATGGAATACGTTCAGAAAGACAAATAATAAAAGAAATCGAAGTTAATGTAGCGTATCGATGGTTTTTAAAGTTATCATTAACCGACCCAATACCACACCACTCAACCATTAGTCAGAACAGGAAACGTAAGTTTAATGGGACAAACATTATGCAAGATATATTCGATGAGATTGTTCTCTTAGGAATAAAGAACGGTTTGATTGAAGGAAAAACTTTATTCACTGATTCAACTCATCTAAAAGCCAACGCTAATAAACATAAATTTACCCGTCAGAAAGTTAAGGAATCCACCAAAACATATCTCGATGAACTAGATGATGCAATATCTAAAGACCGCGAAGCGCATGGTAAAAAAACCTTAAAAGAAATACCACCTAGTGAAGAGTTAAAAGAAGTAAAAGTAAGTACAACCGATAAAGACAGTGGGTACATGTGTAGAGAAGGAAAGCCAGAAGGATTTTTTTATCTTGACCACCGAACAGTAGATGGCAAACTAAATCTAATAACTGATGTTCATGTAACAGCTGGTAATGTGCACGATAGCATTCCATACCTTGAAAGACTTGATCGCCAAAGGGAGCGTTTTGGCTTTGATGTGCAGGAAGTAGCATTAGATGCTGGCTATCTAACTATGCCGATCAGTTATGGTTTAGAGCAAAGAGATATATTTGGAGTAATCGGACACCGTAGATATCATTCAAAAAAGGGATTATTTCATAAATGGCAATTCAAATACGATAAGTCTGAAGATTGTTACATTTGCCCGGAAAATACAAAGTTGATCTACCGTACAACAAATCGCAAAGGCTACCGTGAGTATGTATCCAATCATAAGCTTTGCGCAAACTGTCCAAACTTAATGAAATGTACAAAATCTAAAAATCATGCTAAGCTAATAACTCGCCATGTATGGGAAGACAGTAAGGAAAAAATCAGAGTAAATCGATTAAGCGATAAAGGAAAAGTTTTGTATAGCAGAAGAAAGGAAACCATTGAAAGGAGCTTTGCAGATAGTAAAGAACTCCACGGGCTTCGCTATGCCCGATATAGGGGTATTAGCAAAGTTGTTGAGCAATGCTTGCTTACTGCAGCATGTCAAAATATTAAAAAGATAGCCACCTATCTCTGGAAACGCAATTTATCTAGCTATTTATTTTCATTTATTAATGAATTGCGGATTGGTTTCATCTGTTTTT
>JAOAHS010000056.1 GCA_026415135.1 Calditerrivibrio sp.
TTTTGCCCAAATGGTGGAATTGGTAGACACGCAGGATTCAGGATCCTGTGGGGTAACACCTGTGGGGGTTCGAGTCCCCCTTTGGGCATTTCTATGATGGATAGATTTTTTTTAATTTTTGTTGATTTTTCATTGTTTTCATATAGTATTTTACAAAAAGGAGGATTTATGGATGATTATATTAGAAGTCTTAGTATGTCCTCTATTGGAGCTCAGAGGTTCAACATTGAGCAATTGATAGAGTCTATGAACAAAGGTGAAGCAATACTTTTGGATATAAGATACGGTTTTGAACTCGATGTATGGGAGATGAAGATTGCCAAACATATCCCCTTAAATGAACTGCCTGATAGATTGAATGAGTTGCCAAAGGATAAGATTATTGTGTGTGCTTGTCCATTAGAGGCAAGATCAAATATCGCCTGCCAATATTTAAGCATGAAAGGGTATAATGCTAAATATCTTTTGGGTGGGTTACTTGGTTTGGCCGAAAGATTGAAAGGGGGACAAGCTAAAGATGTTAAGTTGACAGTTTGTTAATATATATCGAAGTTTTTGTTGTTACATTTTTGGTCTCGTCTGTTTTTGCTTTTGCGGGTATGGGATCTTCCCTTGCTTTGATACCTTTTTTGCTGTTTGCAGGGTTTAATTTTGAACTTTCTAAGGCTATTGGGTTATTTTGTAATGCCTCTTCAACACTGACTGCTACATTTATGAATATAAAAAGGGGTGTAGTTAATTTTAGCTCGGTTATCCCTTTTGTCGCTATGTCATTTTTGTTTTCACCTCTGGGGGCAATATCTAGCAAAGTTTTTTCTACAAATCTTGTTAAGGTGTTTTTTGTGGTATTCCTTTTTATATCGGCTCTTTTAATAATTAAACAAAGAACAGAAAGTTACAGTACAAGAAAAATATCTGTGTGGATTCTTTATTTGTTTGGTGCTTTAGTGGGTTATATTTCTGGGCTTCTTGGTGTAGGAGGTGGAGCTATTTTAGCTCCCATATTGCTTCTATATGGCTATGATGTGGTGGCTACAACAGTTATTGTGAGTTTTACAGTACCTTTTACAACATTTATCTCTTTTTTAACTTATATGACATTTGTAAAAATCGATTGGGAATTGCTGATCGTGGTAACTATGGCTTCAGTAATCGGTGGTATAGCGGGGAATTGCCTGATGTACAGAATTAAAAGCATAAAGTTTATTAAATACGTTATATCAACTTTACTTTTTGTTATAGGTATAAAAATGTTGTTGGAGTTGTTTTAATGGATGCAAACTATGAGTTATTTCTTACAAACGATATTCTTTTTGATAAAAGTATTGTTCCTATGATATTTGTGGATGATCAAAGGGTGATAAGGAAAGTAAATCAACGTTTTTTGCAGCTTTTTGGGTATGAAAAAGAAGAGGTTATGGGTAAGCAGACGTCGATATTGACCCCCAGTGTAGAATATTTCCATGAGTATAGAAAATATTTTGAAAGGACAAAGTCTGGGTTCATTCAATCGAACGAACTCTTGTATAAGAAAAAAGATGGGGGACTTTTTTGGGTTAAGTTGACGGGGGTTCCTATATTGATAGAGGGGGTAGAATATGTTTTATGGTCTTTTGAGGATATAACGTATGAGGTAGAGATTCGAAACAAACTTTATGAAAGTAACAAGGAATTAGAAACCATTTTTGAGAAGGTAAAGGTTGGGCTTGTTTATGTTGTTGATAACAAAATCAAAAAGGTAAATCCTTTTTTCCTAAAGATAATAGGTGATAAAGAGGAGAACATTTTAGATAAAAGAATTGAGGCGTTTTTACCTTGTTTTTATGATAAATTACCAAAGTGTGAGGTAAAGTTCTTGCAAAGGGATGACAATATAATCTACACTAATGTAGACATGACTGAAATTGTTGAGGGAAGATACATAATTATTTTTGAAGATGTTTCTGATCATGTCAAGGAAAGGAATAGGCTCAAGTATCTTTCGGAAACTGATGATTTAACAAAAGTTTTAAATAGAAGATCTTTTGTGAAGTTTGCTACTGAGACCTTATTAAGTAAAAATTATGATAGAGTTTCCCTTGCAATAATAGATATAGATAGATTTAAAGATATCAATGATACCTATGGGCATGATGTTGGTGATGAGGTGTTGATAGATATAGCAAATTTTATAAAAAATCAGTTGAGGGAAAATGAAATATTTGGTCGATTGGGTGGTGAAGAGTTTGGAATATGTTTCCCTATTGGAAAAGAGATTGCTTATAATATATGTGAGAGGGTTAGGATGAAAATGGAAAAGGCTCTTTTCTCTTCAAAAAAGATATCTGTTAAAGTAAGTATTGGAATATCTGATAATACCTTATCGAATGTATTTGAAGAGTTATATAAAAGAGCCGATCAGTGTCTTTATAGAGCTAAAAACAGTGGAAGAAATAGAGTTGTTGTGGCAGATCAATTATCGTTATAGCTACTTAGTGATTAAAAAAATCTTGACAATATCTTAAATTTTGATATATTAACAATCCGCTTCTAGGAAGGGGGCCAATAGCTCAGCTGGCTAGAGCCACCGGCTCATAACCGGTAGGTCCCAGGTTCGAGTCCTGGTTGGCCCACCATTTTAAGTGGGACTTTGATGACTATTAAAATTGACTCTATAATTGCTTATATCGAAAACAAGATCTGTGACACTTCAAGATATTACGAATGGGACAACAATGGACTTCAAGTAGATTCCAGACGAAATCTTATAGATAAAGTAGCATTTGCTTTAGACCCCACAGAAGAAAACATAAAGGTTGCTATTAAGGAAGGGTGTGGGCTTTTGATAACCCATCACCCTCTTTTTTTTGGTAACGTTAAAAATGTATCTTTTACATCACCCATCGGTAGAAAAATAGAACTTGCTATAAAAAACGACATATCCATCTATTCTTACCATACAACCTTAGATCTTGCTAATTATTCCCTGAATGATCTATTGGCAGATAAGTTAGAGTTTAATGTATTATCGTGTTTTGAGGTTTTGGGTAATGATAAGTTTTATAAGTTTGTTGTTTTTGTTCCAAAAGGTTATGAAAATAGAATTATAGATGTTTTCGAAAGTTGTGATGCTGGCAAGATAGGAAATTATAGTTGTTGTAGCTTCTACACAGAAGGCGTTGGAACATTCAAACCTTTAGAAGGTACTAATCCTTTTATTGGTAAAAAAGGTGTTTTAGAAGAAGTCCATGAGTACAGGCTTGAAACAATTGTACCTGAGAAAGCGTTGAATAAGCTCATAAGATCTGTTGAGATTGTTCATCCTTATGAGGAAATAGCCTATGATGTTTACCCCCTTAAGATAAATCGTCCTTATGGGTTGGGTAGAATTGTGGATTTTGGTAAAAATATGGATCTGATAGATCTTTGCGAACATATTTTGAAGAAATTAAATCTTAGGGAGATAAGGCATAATGGGTTAGACGGGATTGTATCAAATAAAGGAGCTATATTGACTGGTAGCGGTGCTTCCTATTGGAAGATTTGCAGGGATAAGGGTATTAAATTTCTTATTACTGGGGACATGAAACATCATGATGCTTTGGATGCTTATGAAAATGGTATTGCTGTAATAGATGTGGGGCACTTTCAAACTGAGAAGATATTTATGAATTATTTAGCAGAGACTGTTAAAAGGGATATTGGTGTAGAGGTAGTTGTTATAGATGAAAAATCCCCAATTAAATTGTATGTGAGAAAGGAGGATATAGATGCTTGAAGAATTGGAGAAATTGATTGAGTTACAAAGAATTGATAACAGAATTTTTGAGATAAATAAAATATTAAATACTATGCCAGATTATATGGTGGAGATTCAGGATGAGTATCATGCGGTGAGACATAGATTTGAAGAATTGAAAGGTCAATTGGAAAAAAGTAAAAAAGACAGTGAGATTATCAAAAAGGAATTTGAAAACAAGAAAGTTTCTTTGGATAAATCCCATAAAAAGCTGTCCACAGTTAAAAACACAAAAGAGTATGAAGCTGTACTGAAGGAACTTGATGTTTTGAAAAAGGAGCTATACGAACTAGAACTAAAATCTTTAGAGATGACAGAATCTGTGGAAAATTTGGAAAAAGAGTTTGCTAATATAGAAGAAAAAAGAATTATATTGGATAAAAAATATGATGAGGTTAGCAAACGTAGAGAAAAAGAGAATGCCCTCATTATTCAGGAGTTAAAAGAGTTAAATACTAAGAGGGATGAGTTGGTATCCACAGTAAAAAAACAGTATATAAATAAATATGAAACTATCAGGAGAGCCAGAAATAACTTGGCTATAGTAAGGGTTGACAATGAGATCTGTTCGGGGTGTTATATGAAGATACCGCCCCAGTTATTTGTAGAAGTTAAAAAGAATGCTTCAATTCATCAGTGCCCAAATTGCCAAAGATTTTTGTATTATAGAGACGGTGAGTAACAATAGAACTAATAATTTACACCGACGGGGCATCATTAGGTAATCCCGGGCATGCAGGCTGTGGGTTTTTGATTTTTAAAGGTACTGAGTTGTTGGTGAAAAATAAAGTTTACATTGGTATAGCTACCAACAATGTTGCTGAATACAAAGCTATATTGTTTGCTGTAAAAAAAGCTAAGGAATTTAAGCCAAAAAAAATTATCATAAAAACAGATTCTGAATTGATTGCAAGACAATTTTCTGGTATATATAAGATTAAAGATGCCACGCTAAAATCTATTTATGATGAGATTGTAAAGGAAGTGTATTCCTTAGATTTTTCTGTGGAGCATATTAGAAGAGAGCATAATAAATTAGCCGATAAGCTTTCTAAAGAGGCTGCTTCTGAGGGGAAAAAGTATGCATCAGATTCTCCTGCTTAGTGATGATATCAATGAGATAAGGCTTCAGTATGATGTTTGTGTAAGGAATGGTTATAACTTTTATTTTTTTGATAAAATGGAAAGTTTTTACGGTTTTTTAATCCATGAGAATATTGACGTAGCTGTAATAAATCAACATCTGGTTGATGACCCTGTTGATATCTTCAATATTTTTAGGGAAAAAGATGTGGATGCTTCTTTTGTGTTTATAGGTGATAAGGATACAGACAAAGTTCGGAAGCTTTTGAAGATCGGTTATTTTGATTATATATACTATGGGTATACATCAGAGGAGTTTGAATCTTCCATCAGGGATGCAATAGAAAATAAAACTGCTTTTGAAAAGATCAAATTTATCAGCAGCAACTTAGAGAAAATTAACAAAAACCTTTTGGAAAAAACTGAAGAACTTGAAGCCGACAGGATCAGGATGAAAAATGTTATCAATAAGTTTAGGTTAATCGAGTCCTTTATCCGTGAGATTAATATTACTAATGGTGCTAATCTGATTTTAGAAAAGTTGTGTCAGTTTATTTCAAAGGAGTTTTCAAATAACAAGGTTATTATAACAAAGATAGAGGGTATGCAGGAGACAGTGGTAGCTTCTTCTGGGATTATGTTTGATAGTATAAAGAATTTAAAGTGGGATCTTTCTGACATTAAAAGTGCTCCATGGGCAGAATCTATTTTAAAAGGTAAAACAAAGGTGGAGGTGGAAAATCCTTTGGAGAATTTTTGGTATTCAGCTTCTTCCATATCGAGTATTTGTCCTGAGGGGTTTTTTAAATTACCCATATATTATGGTGAAGAGGTTTATGGGACTGCAATTGTATCTTACTATACAGATGGAAGGACCTTCTCTGAAGATAGTCTGTTTTATTTAAAACAGATAGTTGATCATGCTGCAATGGAAATATACAGTAAGCGATTACAGGAGAAGTTATCCAATACTATTGAACAACTCAAAGAGTACCAGCAACAACTCATAGAAAAAGAGAAACTTTCTACTCTTGCAAAAGTGGCTGTAAGTGTAAACCACGAAATAAATAACCCCCTTTGTGCAATATCTTTAAATGCTGAGTTGATCAAAAGAAGATATAAGGATGATGAGAACCTTCAAAAAATTGTGGATTCGATTTTGAAGAATGTTTCTTTGATAAATAAAATTACAAATAAATTTGCTAATTTAAGAAAAGTGACCTTTAAAGAATATTTACCTGGTATTGAAATGTTGGACCTTGGTGATTAGCTATCTTTGGCTAAAGTTTGATTTGCCTTTGACGATTTACTCCCTATGAAGAATATATTTTTCTTAATTATTTTGATAATTTTTGTAATAGCATGCTCCAAAGGTGAGAAAGCGAAAGCGAAAGATAATGTTACAGCGAAAAAACCTTTAGCTCCTATAGTGGAATCAAAAAATGAGAAGATAGATCTGGGAAATCAATATCTGCTAAATGGTAATTTTGATAAAGCTATAGAGTATTACAATAAAGGTCTGAATGAGAATAGATCAGTTGCTTTTTATAATCTTGGTATAGTTTATTATTTAAATGGTAAGTATTCGGAAAGTGAAGATTATTTTAGAAAGTCTTTAGAAGAAAATAAAAATTTTAAGCCTGCTTATGTGAACCTTGCTGCATCTTTGGTAAAGCAGGGGAAGATTAAAGAGGCAGTAGATATTGTGTCGCAGGTGGAGCCGGAGACATCAAAGGAGATTCAGGTGGTTGCAGAGGTTTATGCACTTGGGGGGGATACGGCAAAGGCTTATTATTACTATAAGAAGTATGAAAAATCAAAGGATCAAGATCCTTCGGGATTAATTAGCTATGGGCTTTTTTTAAAAGGTATTGGGGAGGATAAAAAAGGGAGTGATCTAATTAAGAATGCAATAGTTAAACTTGAAGAAAGGGAAAATAAAGATTATGAAGATTATTACCAGCTTGGCCTTGCGTACTATAATATAGAAAACTATGAAAAAAGTATATATAGTTTGAAGTCGGCGCTAAACTTAAAAAAAACTTATGAAGCCTCTGAACTACTAATGAAGATTTATGAAAATCAGGGAAAATATGATATGGCTTCTTTAGCTGCTGAAAATCTTGTTATGCTTAATCCTTCAGTAAGGAGTTATGCCCTTTATGTAAAGAACTTGATAAAGTCATCCAACTATACCGAGGCAAATTATGTTTTAAAGGAAGCCATGGGTAAATACCCTAAAGAAAAAGAACTATTTTTCTTGCAGCATAGATACTATATCTTGGTGGGTGATTTGATAAATGCCCATAAAGTGGCTAAAGAGGCATATGAAAAGATCAAAGATGATGATACCCTTTTCAATTATATAAAACAGTCCATACTTTATGATCATAACTTTGCAGAAGCCAAAAAACTGATACCTGCGCTGAGGAATAGTGACCTGAATAATATTGCCAGATCTATGTTATTACTGAAGGAAGGTAATATTATCGCTGCTGAAAACACAATTTTACAGGTATTGAACAAGAAAAATGAAGATTACAATTATGTTGTATCGTACCTTAACATAAAAAAAGGTAATTATAATGCTGCGGAGCAGAGCATAGAGTTGATGGATGACATACCTGAAAAATTTTTTTACAAATTTGTATTGTATTATAACACCAAACAGTTTGGAAAGCTGGCAGATCTTTCCCTTAAAAATGTTAGATATATCAAGACAGTCAAGCGATTTCCAAGGGTATCCTTCAAACTTCAACCAACCCTTGAAGATCTGAATTTTGCTTTTGAGTTTAGGCTTGAATATGAAACGTTTTTGAGATTAGTCCTTACTCCGATAATTATTCATCCAGAGGAGATGACTATTTACATGTCTACAGGGTATAACCTTTTAAAACAGAGTGATCAATTGTTAGCCTTGAATGAATTAAAGAAATCTGTAAACTTTTCTGAAGGGATCAAACACAATAATAATGGTGTAAAAGCGATGCTTGAATTTGATTATGAAAAAGCATCTAAAGAATTTACTGAGGCTGTAAATTATTTGGGGGATAATCCTATTGTCTATTATAATATTGGACTTTTGATGTTGAATCTGGGTGATCTTGATAAAGCGTATGAATTTTTTGATAATGTGTTGCTAAATAATAAGTTTATTTTTCCCGCATATCTGGGGAAGGCTATCTGCCTTAGTTATCAGGATGAAAGGGTGAGGGTTTTTTCTCAATACGACATGTTGATCAGCAATTTTGATATATTGGAGAAAAATGAAAAGAAACAGGCAGATCAGTTTTACTATACAAAATTATTAGCTCTAATTGGTAGTAAAAAGTATGACGATGTCATTGGTGTAATAAAAGACAGTGATCCAGCACTATTAAGGTCAATAAAAGATTTAGCTATTCTTTTTAAAACTGGTGATTATGAAGGTTATTTGAAAAAGGAAAGTGTTTTGTTTAGGAAAGATACCGTTAAATCTCTCTTGAGTCTTTATTATTTTAACAAAATATTGGCTTATCCCAACAATGATAGGTTGTCTGATTATATGATTTATTATCTATCACTAACAAAGAATATCCCCCATAAATTAAGCAATCATAAGCTTGATAGGCATTTGGCTGTGGAAAATATAAAATATGATATATATTTTCAAAGACCAACTATATTAGAAAGTTTGAGAAACCTTAGAAAGATTGATGATAAAGAGCCAAAACTTTTTAAATTATCGTTATATTATTTTACTTTAAAAATGGATGTTATAAATGCTGAGATCTCATTACAAAACTTAAAAAAACTTAATATGGACAAACAGGCCTACTATTATCAAATGCTCTATCATTTTATAACAAATAATAGTTACAATCTAAGTAAATCTATCAATAAGTATATAGAAATTGCACCAAATGATTATAGAGGGTATATGGTGGAGTTGTTAAGAGGCTTTAGAGAAAATAACTTGCAAACAGCTTATGATAATGCTAATAGATTAGAAAAGTCGGTGCTTAAGAACAAAAAATTGCCGTTGGAGATTGTTTTAAATGACTTTTAAGGTAAAAAAGAATATTTTGGTGATGGCCTTTATTCTTTTAATTAACATTGTTATTTATGCAATATCTTTGTCTTTGACTGATTTTGGGTCTGGGAAATATGTTGTGGCCACAGTTATTTTCCTTCTTGTTTTCTTGAATATAGTATCCCTTTTAGTCAATACTGTAATGATAGAAGATACAAATATTAGAGTGAAAAGTTTGTATGGGAAAAAGGTCATTAATCTCAATGAATTAACAGAGATATCCTTTGTCCCTCTAAAGGGTAGGATTCTTATGATGTTATCCGATAAACATAATTTTGCTTTTATTTCCTCTATGATAGATGGTTTTGACAGTATTGTGGAATATATAAAAGGGGTAGTAAAGGATGAAAATCTCTTGAATGTTTTGAATGAGGTTAGGATGGATGTTATTGATCAGAAAAATAAAATGGTATTTATATTTCTTATTGTATTAAATCTTGTTGTTATTGCAAGTTTTGTATATAATTTTTATATAGGACAGTGATGGAGGATAGTTATGGCTGAGGAAAAAGAGGAGAAAGTAGTAGAAGGTGATAAGAAAAAATCTAAACTAAAACTTATCATTTTATTGCTTGTGGTTGTATTGTTACTTGGTGGCGGAGGTTTTGTTGCCTATATGATGTTGTTTAAAAACAAAGCAGATACTACAGCGCAGGGTGATGCTCCTGCTAAGGAAGATAAAACGGTTGATAAAAAAGATAAAGCTGGTGAAAAGAAAAACGCAAAAGGTGGAAAGGATGCAAAAAATAAAACTATAGTTTATTCAATGGGAGCTATAATTGTAAACCTGGCTGATCAAGGTGTGCAGAGGTACCTAAAAGTTCAGATTGCATTGGAGTTGGACAATCCAAAACTGGAAGAGGAGATGAAAAAAAGGGAGCCCCAGATAAAGGATATTATTATATCAGTACTTTCATCCAAAACAGTAGCTGATGTCAATACTCCTCAAGGTAAGATTGCTTTGAAGCAGGAGATAATCAAAAGAGCTAATATGGTAATTGTGGAAGGGGAGATAACAGATCTTTTCTTCAGCGAATTTATAGTGCAGTAGGTTTTTTATGGATAAGGATTATATAATAAAAGAGTTTGGTGATGTGATCATGGATGTGACAGTGGAATTAGGTAGAAAGCTCTGTACCATCGGGGAACTTTTGAGCTGGGATAAAGGTACTATTATAAAGCTCGGTAAAACATCAGGTGAGGCTGTAGATATGCTTGTTAACAATAAGCCTTTGGCTATTGGTGAGATAATGGTATTGGATGAGAAGTTTGCATTTAGGCTGAGCGATATACAGACAAAAGCAGCATTGGCTGAGATGAAAAAAGACAGATTGTATGAGTAAAAGGGTACTGTTCTTTCTACTTGTTTTTGTTACTTTTGCATGGGCAAGTAATGTTATTGTAGAGGAGTCATCAGGTAAATCTCTTTTAAAGATCAATATAGGACAAGAAGTTACCATTGTCGAAAAAAAACTGGAAAATAATAAATTAGCTTTAGTACTGAAAGGTGAACACAACATAGATGCAAGTCAACTCTGGAGTCAAAATATTAACAAAATAGTTTCATCAAAACAAAATGGCAACACCAGAGTAGATATCCTATTTGATAAAAAACCCCAGCAATACGATATCGTTCAAACACAAAATGGCGTGGAGATATCTTTGATCTTTCCTGTGCAGAATCAAGAGGTGACGACAGGTGGATCTACTTTTTTAAAGATGTTGGTCAGTATAGTGTTTATACTGATCATAATTCTGGTGTTTTATTGGCTGATAAAGCTTTTTATGAAGAAAACCTATGTGTCTGATATACCCGGTGTGGGTAGGAGCCTTGGCAAAATAGATATAATGCCGGGTAAGAGCATATTTTTTTATGAGATAAAAGATACTGTTTATATGTTTGGTTTGAGTGGTGATCAGATCTCATTACTTGATAAAATTACTGAGGCTGAAGTCATAGATGCTATAAAAGCTGGTTTTTCAAAGAAACAGGATTTCTCAAGTTATCTGAGGTTTTTTGGGCAAAATGCCATAAAAGAAGAGATAGAGGTATCATCAACAATAATAAAGGATAAGGTGGAATCATTAAAAAAGAGAAACTGATTTTAGCTCTTTTAGTCTTCTTCTTGTTGGTTACAGGTGCTTGGGCTGCAGACCCTATACCTCTACCTGCGTTCAGGTTTGGTATAGAGGGGGCAACTGCACCTAAGGATGTGGCTGTTACATTACAAATAATATTCTTGATTACGATCCTTTCCATTGCTCCAGCTATATTGATATTAATGACATCATTCACCAGGATTATCATAGTATTTTCCTTCTTAAGAAGTGCTATGGGTACCCAGCAAACGCCACCAAACCAAGTTTTGATTGGACTTGCGCTCTTTTTAACATTTTTTATAATGTCCCCTGTTTTCTCCGAGATGAATCAAAAAGCTCTTGCACCGTATTTAGATGGAAAAATGACTTTTACCGATGCATTAAAGGAAGCTAAGAAGCCTTTGCGGAAATTTATGCTGGAGAATACTAGAAAAAAAGATATCATTACATTTTTACAGATATCCAAAACACCGGCACCTAAAACGGTGGATGATATTCCTGATCTCGTTTTACTACCAGCTTTTGTTACGAGTGAACTTCAGACGGCTTTTGAAATAGGATTTTTATTGTTTTTACCTTTTTTAATAATCGATTTTGTTGTATCAAGTGTTCTCTTGTCGATGGGTATGATGATGCTTCCTCCTGTTATGATCTCTATGCCTTTTAAGATACTGCTTTTTGTATTGGTTGATGGCTGGAATCTAATAGTAATGTCACTTGTAAAGAGCTTTATGTGAGGAAAGGATGAATCCAGATCTTGTGGTTAGTTTGACCACAAAAGCTTTAGAAATTGCTCTGCTTTTGGCTGCTCCTATGCTGTTGTTTGGTCTTGTAGCTGGTCTAATTATTAGTATTTTTCAAGCTGTTACCCAGATTCAGGAGATGACCCTTACTTTTATCCCTAAGATATTAGCTGTTATACTTGCTTTAGTCATATTTTTTCCATGGATGATGGATATGATGATATCATTTACAATAAATCTTTTTACTAATCTAAACGGTTATATTGGTAAATAAAAAAGCGGGTTTCCCCGCTTGAACTACTCTTTATCTTTGCCCTTGCCTTTATCTCTATCTTTTTCTTTATGCTTCTCTTTTTTTCCATGTTCTTTCTTTTTCAATTTGTTCTCTTTGAGTTCATGAAACTCTTTAGAACCTGGTTTTATGCCAAGTTCTTGAGCAACTGCTCCCCAACCTTTGTTTTTATGCTTTTTATATACCACTAAAACTTCTTCAGGTTGCTTTTTAGTTACCTCTGCAAGTCTGAATACCATATAAGCATCTGCTGGCTTGTCAACAGATTTTACAACTGTTTCTACTTTTGTTTTATCTGCTCCAAAGGTAGTTGATAGCTCAGCTTTGAATGATGTAGTGTCATCTTTTACTTGCATGTTCAGGTTTAAGATGAAATCATCCAGATCGCTTGCCATTGCATTAAATGATAGTAATAAACCAAAGGCCAAAGTAAGAATAGATTTTTTCATATCGATCTCCTATTCTTCTTCAAATATGTCATCACCAAAGTTCTCCCTAATCCAGCTTTCTGCTTGTTCATAGCTGGGGAATTCTATGGCATATTCCTGGGGGTTATTCCCATCATCATCAACCACAAGTAGGTGAACAGTGCCGTTTTGGTCTAATGCTACCTCTGTAACGTTTTCGATATTGATAAACCCTTCTTCATCATCACAACCACACGAACAGCTTTCGTATTCAGCATCTTCACAGTAGCAGTTTTCATCTTCGCAGCCACAATCGGCATCTGCTGGTGTGCAGCAGTCAAACTTTTTTTCTTCATTTGTACTCATGTCAAACTCCTGTAACAGGCTTTGCCCTTATTTTCTTAGAATATATATTTACACAATGTAGTTGTAAATAGTTTTTTAGGATTTTACATTTTTTTTGATATTTTGTCTAAATAATAGTATATAACGGGAGTGATATATAAAGTTACCAATTGGGAAACCAATAGGCCACCAACAATTGCTATCCCCAATGATTTTCTCGCTTCGGCACTAGCTCCAATACCAATGGCAATGGGTATGGCACCCATTAGGGCAGCAAAGGTTGTCATCATAATGGGTCTAAACCTTATTAGAGCACCTTCTGTAATGGCAACTAATGGTGATAAATTTCTATTACGTTCAGCATCTAATGCAAAATCTATCATCATGATAGCATTTTTCTTTACAATACCTAGTAACATTATTAATCCAACAAAGCCATAAACGTTTAGGTCATACCCAAATAGTTTTAGTACCAATATGGCTCCTAAGCCAGCAGAGGGGAGACCTGATAAAATGGTGAGGGGATGTATAAAACTTTCATAAAGTATACCTAAAACGATATAAATAACAATTACGGCAAAAAGGATTAAAAGCCATAACCCTTCTGTAGAAGCTTTAAAAGCTTCAGCAGTACCTTGAAAAGAACTACTGATGTTAGCAGGGAGTGTGTTTGAGGCAATTTCTTCTACTTTTTTAACTGCATCCCCTAATGCCACCCCATCTCTTAGATCAAAGGATATTGTCACAGCTGGCATCTGTCCTAAATGATTTACCGATATTGGGCCTAACGTTTCCTTAAATTCTACTATGGATGATAGCTGAATTAGTTTGTTTGCTGAGGGTATGTATATGTTTTGTAATTTTTCTTTTGTATTCTGAAAAGATCTACCAACTCCCAAAATAACCTTATATTGGTTATCAGGGGCGTATATGGTAGATACCTGATATTCGGAAAAAGCAAGTTGGAGTGCTTGCTCAATTTTATCTATGCTGATACCCATGAGATCTGCTTTTTCTTTAATTATGCTTATAGATATCTGGGGGTTTTTTATCTCTAAGTCGCTTGTAACGTTCTGTATTAGAGCAAGTTTACCCAGTTTTTCTTCCATGATAGATGCCATCGAGTACAACTCTTCGGTGTTGCTTCCTGTTAATGTGAGTTGATACTGACTTTTGGTGAGCCTGCCTCCCAATCTTATGGGTGGGGGGTTTTGGACAAATACTTTTATACCAGTGATCGATGAAAGTTTTTTTCTTAGGGATGCAGCTACCTTTTCTGCATTCATTTTTCTATACTTTCTATCTTTAAGCGTGATAAAAAATCTTCCACTGTTTTCGCTTGAACTTGCTCCTCCTGCTCCTATCGATGACATGAAGCCATCTATATTTTCATCCTGTAACAAGATATTACTTATCTTTTTATGATAAGATGCCATCTGTTCAAAAGTTGTACCTGGTTGAGCTTCTGTTACGATGAAAAGTTGCCCCACATCATCATTTGGAAGAAATCCTAATGGCATTTCTATAAAAAGATAGACTGTAAAAATAGTTGTAGTAATAAAGAAAACTATAACAGTTTTTCTAAACTGTATAACTTTTAAAAGGGTTATCCTATAGATATAGAACATACCAGAAAAGATACGGTCAAAGAATCTGTTAAAAGGATTGGTATTGTGCGTTAAATGATGGTGTTTTAAGAACCTGCTAGAGAGCATTGGTGTTAGTGTTAACGATACGATACCTGAAATAAGAATTGCAAAACTAATGGTGATTGCAAATTCGTTTAATAGTCTGCCTAAAATCCCTTTCATAAACAGCACAGGTATAAAAACCGCAACTAATGAAAGGGTCATAGATATAATGGTAAAGTATATCTCTTTTGTTCCATCTATTGCAGCTTCGAGGGGTTTTTTCCCCATTTCTAAATGCCTAAATATGTTTTCCAACACAACGATTGCATCATCGACTACAAAGCCAACAGATAGAGTCAGTGCCAATAAAGATAAGTTGTTTATACTAAAGCCCAGTAAATACATTGTTGCAAAAGTGCCTATCAATGATATAGGTAGAGCAAATGAAGGTATTAAGGTGGCTCTTAAGTTTCGCAAAAATATAAATATGACCATTATGACAAGAGCTATAGTTAAAACAAGGGTAAATTTTACATCTTCCACCGATTCTCTGATGGGTATTGTTCTATCATATAAAACATTTACATCAATAGAACCGGGTAGCTGGGTTTTGATTTTTGGTAGCATCTGTTTTATATTATCCACAATCTCGATTGTGTTGCTACCTGGTTGACGCTGGATAGCAAGAACTATAGCTCTTGTATCTTTGTACCAACTGGCTACTTTATTGTTTTCCACGCTATCGTAAACATCAGCTACCTCTTTTAATTTTATCTGCATTGTATCTTTAGTTTTGATTGTAATCTCTTCGAAGTCAGAGGCTTTTTGTGGTTTCGAAGTGGTTTCTAATACGTAATTTTTGGTTGATGTATAGAGAGCCCCAGTGGGAAGTTTTGGGTTGTTCTTTCTAATGGTCGTGGCTATTTCATCAAAACTTAAACCCAAAGAATAGATCTTTTCAGGTTTTAAATCTATTCGCACAGCATATTTTTGAGAACCAAATATATTTACCTGTGCTACACCAGGAAGGGATGAGATCTGTTGGGCTATATATAGATCTGCATATTCATGCACTTTATACAATGGAAGTGTTTTTGAAGTGATTGCCAAATAAAATATCGGTAAATCAGCTGGATTTACTTTTCTCAGGGATGGTGGGCTAGAAAGATCCTGTGGGAGATTTCGCAGTGCCTTTGAAATCATAGCTTGGACGTCTTGAGCAGCTGCATCTATATCTCTTTCTAAGCGAAACTGAATTGTTATCCTTGTTTGTCCTTTGGTATTGTTTGATATCATTGAAGTTATTCCGTCGATAGTGGAAAACTCTTTTTCAAGTGGCAATGCAACAGATGAAGCCATAGTGTCAGGACTTGCTCCTGGGAGGTTTGCAGTAACTTCGATAGTTGGAAAATCGATGTTTGGTAAGTCGTTAACTGGAAGTTTGAAATAGGCAAAGATACCAAATATTATAAGGGATAGCATCAGTAGGGTTGTAGTAATAGGTCTGTGTATAAAAAAACTGCTGAAGTGTTTATCGTTGCTCATTTTTCCCTTTTTTTAAGCTTATTGGTGATTTTGGTTTGAGTTTGATTGCGCCGTCGATAACTACTTTCTCCCCAGCATTTAAACCTTTTATTATTGTTAAATTATCGTACTCATAAATTATATCGATATTCTTTATATCTGCAGTGATATTGTCAGAAACAACCCAGACATAATCTTTCATCTGCCCTTTTTGAATCGCCAAAGATGGTATTACTATACTATCCTTATAAGTATCTAATTTTAGTTTTACTTTCACGAATTGACCTGGCCATAGTAGCTCATTTTTGTTTGGTACAGTAACTTTTACTTTAAATGATGCCGTAGATTTATCAATGGTATTATCTATAAATGTAATAGGCCCAGTGTCTAAGAATTGACCGTTTTCATTATATATCTCTACTTTCATCTCTTTTCCAGCTTTGATAGATTCAAGTATTTTGGGTAGTTTGCTTTCTGGAAGGCCAAATTCTACATGGATAGGGGATATCTGGTTTATGATTGTGATGATTTTATCGTTTTCTTTTATAAAATTCCCTTCATCTACAAGGATTTCTCCTGCTTTGCCATAAATTGGTGAGTGTAGGTAATAATAAGATAGTTGAACTTTTAGGTAGTTAATGTTTGCTTTATCAGCTTCGATGGTGGATTCCAAAGCTTTGTAGTTTGTCAGGGCATTATCATAGTCTATTTGAGCTACGTATCCTTTTTGAGCTAATTCTTTATAGCGTTCTAAATTTTTTTTAGCATTTTCAAATAAAGCCAGATCTCTTTTTAAAATGGCTTCTGCTTGTTCCAAGCTCTTTTCGATTTGAGAGGAATCTATTTTTACAAGTAGTGCGCCTTTTTTTACGATTTGACCTTCTTTAAAGTATATTTTTTCAATTTTTCCTGATACCTTCGACGTGACAGACACTGATTGGATAGCAGAGGTTTGACCAAATGATTCTAATACTACTGGTATATCTTTCTTTTCAGCGATAGCTATCTCCACGGGGACAGGTTGTGCTTGCTTTTTAGGGTTTTCAGATGGTTTTTTAGTACATGAAACCGAGATAAAAAAAACCATTAAGAAAAATAAGGTCTTATTCATACATGTCTCCAACTGCTTTTGAAAGCATGGCTTTTGATATAAGGTATTCATATTTTGAAGAAATTTTATTGAGCTTAGCTTTTTCTAATTCGACCTCTGCATCTGAGAGCTCCAGTGGAGTGCTAAGCCCAGCATTATATCTGCCTACTGCTATTTCATAGTTTTCCTCTGCTTGTTTTAACAATTTTTCTGAGATTTTGTATTTTTCCATCGCTTCTACAAGGCTGTAGTAACTATTTTCTATTTCATAGCGGATATTCTGTTTTAATTGTTCCAACTGATGGTTATATATTGTTATATTTGATAATAACTCATTGATTTGATAGTTTGTTATGTTACCGTTGTATAGGGGTATGCTTACTTTGAATCCTATACTCCAACCATCTTTGTTCATATCTAAATGGGATCCTGAACGACTATAGCTGGATTCCAGATTGAGTGTGGGAAGATTATTGCTCATTGAGGCTTTTATACTTTCTCTTAGTGCATTGATTTTCTCTTGGATGGATTTGATTTCCCATCTTCTGTTATAGCCTTCTAAAAGATAAGCTTGAAGATCTTTTATATCTTTTAATGGGAAATCTTTCTCTTCAGGTGCAAAGATTAGGTTGTCAACTCCAATCGCCTTAGACAGTTCGGTAGTGGCGAGCTTTACCATATTTGTAGCTTTGATTACATTTAGTTCAGCATTAGAGAGGTTTACTTCAGCTTTTGTTATATCAATTTTGGGTTTTAGACCCTGCATAAAAAAAGCTTTTGCAGTGTTTAAGTGCTTTTTTTGATTTTCCAATGTCTGTATGGCTACATTGAGTTGTTCTTTCAATTGAAGTAATTTGAAGTAATTGTAAGTAACTTGGAATGCGATATTGTTCTTCAAAGCGATGGTATCAAAAACCACTGAGTTTTCTTGACTTTTAAGACTTTTGATTTGATAATCTGTTTTTTTAAAATCATAGAGATTCATTTTTAGATCCAAATTAATTGTATAAAGATCATAGTTGTCTGTGGTATCTTTTGAGGTGGTTACAGCAGGGAGGGGTGAGACCCTACTGTAACCAGTAGATAAGTTTATTTGGGGTGCTTTTGTTGCCTCTGTTTGTTTTATTTTATGTTTATAGACATCCGTTTGTTCTTTAATAGCTAAAATTTGTGGATTTTTTTCGAGGGAGATGTTGATTGCTTGTTTGAGGTTAGTAATTGTTTCAGCTTTTGTATTTATAGAGAAAAACAGAAACAAAAAAAGACTAAAACATCTCCTCATAGTCTTCCCACCTATTTTTAAAATGAGGTTTCCTTTTATCCACAAATGCACCCATGCCCTCTTTTTTGTCATAACTGCTAAAAGCTACTGCAAAAGCGTTTTGTTCTAAAAGAAGTGCTCTTTCGAGATCTATTTCTATACCATTGTTTATTGTCTCTTTTGCAAGACCTAAGGTAAAGATACTTTTTTCATTCAGATTTGTTATCGTTTCTTCAATATAGCTAAACATCTCTTTTTGGGTGGTGAATATTTTAGAGACAATTCCACGACAAAAAAGTTCATCTATATCGATTTCGTTACCTGTTATTGTTAAAAATTTTGCAAAATTCTCATGAATCTTTCTTGAGGTTAGGGAGGTACCACCAAAAGCTGGTAGGATACCAAAAGTTGTCTCTGGAAAACCAAAAGTAGTTCCTTTTGTACCAAAAATAAGATCTGTAGCTAAAACCAACTCAAAACCAGGTCCTAATGCTTTTCCTGTTAGTGCAGCATGAAAGATCTTTTTTGATCTTCTTATCATTTTTAATAATTCCTGTCCAAGAGATGAATATATTTTTGATTGGGTGACATCGTAATGTAAGATCTCATTTATATCATGTCCCAAACAAAAGTTTTCTCCGTCTGATGAAAATACGATATGATTAATAGTTCTATCTTTTTCTATAGACTTTAATAGTGTTATTAGTTTGATGATATCATCCTTTGTAAGGTATGTTCCATCTAATATAATATCAAGTCTGTGTGAATTTGTATCTTTTTCATATTTCATAATATACTCCATATATATTATTTTTGTATGATAATACAAAGCGTAAAATAAGACAAGTTTATTTTGTTTTTACTTGAAATTATTAGAAATTTATGGTAAAAAAAAGACTAAATTGGTATTAAAAAGATGTGTTACATTTGTTAAATTTTTGTGGTATAATAGAATATGGTTTTTACAAAAAAATCAGGAGGAGTTATGAGGTTTGTCTATTTGTTAGTAATGTTGTTGTTTTGTGTTGGTTCTGTCATGGCAGATTCTAAGTCGTATGATAAGGATGAAGCAAGACGTATTTCCAAGGTTTGCGCTGGGTGTCATGGTACTAATGGCGCTGCTCCCGGGCATTCTATGCCTATAATTGGGGGACAAAAGTCTGAATACCTTTATAAGACTATGGTTGAATTTAGAGATGGGAAAAGGTACGGTACGGTGATGGCTAAGATTGCTATAGCTTATGATGATAACAAATCAAAGCTTGTAGCTGAATATTTTGCCGATCAGAAATGGTTTAATACGAAAATAAAGTCTGACAAAAAGTTAGTAGCTTTGGGTAAGAAGCTTTCTAAAGAATGTGCTGATTGTCACGGCAAAAAAGGTCAAGGAGATAATGGAAATCCACGAATTTCTGGTCAGCATCCATACTATTTAGAGTTAGCTCTGATGGAGTATAAGGAAGGTAAAAGAGGGGAAACACCGGAGATGGATCTTGTAAAAAGCATGGATGAAAAGAAGATAAAGGCTCTTGCTGCCTATTATTCGAGTCTAAAATAGGGGGTTAATATGAAAAGAAGAGATTTTGTCAAGACGACAGCTTTGGTTGGACTTGGTTTGACTTTGTCTAATAATATATTTGCTTCAGATTCAAAGAAAGATCTTTTGCCAAAAAAACAGACACGGGTGGTTGTAATAGGTGGTGGCTTCGGTGGTGCTACTGCTGCTAAATATCTAAAGATGTTAAGTCCTAAGCTTGATGTAGTGCTTGTGGATAGCTCCGATATCTATTACTCCTGTCCAATGAGCAATCATGTAATTGTTGGGCTTAGTCACATAAAAGAGATCACATTTAAGTATGATATTTTGCAAAAAAAATATGGGGTTAAATTTCTTAAGGGGACTGTAGAAAGTATAGATGGTGTAGCTAAAAAAGTGCTATTTGCTGATGGTTATGTTAGCTATGATTTCTTAGTGGTATCTCCAGGTATTGGATTCAAATTTGATGATAAAATAGGTTATACCAAAGAGGTTTCAGAGGTTTTGCCTCATGCATGGAAGGCTGGTGATCAAACAATAAAACTTGCGAATATGCTAAAGGATCTTCCTAAGGGTGGTACTGTCCTCTTGAGGGTTCCAAAGGCTCCCTACAGATGCCCCCCTGGACCTTATGAAAGAGCCTGTTTGATTTCTTGGTATATCAAAGCAAAAAAGCCCGGTAGTAAGCTAATTGTGATAGATGCAAACGATGATGTGGCATCTAAGACAAAGCTTTTTAAAGCAGCTTTTGCCGAACTTTATAAGGATGTTTTGGAGTATATTCCTGAGGTTGAGGTACAAGGTATTGATATAAACGGTAGAACTATTAAAACATCAAAAGGTGATTTTAAAGCTGATATGATAAACTATATTCCTGATCAAAAGGCCAGTGACTCTGCTTTTAAGTTTGGTCTTATTCCAGAGGGTAAACTATGGGCTCCAGTGGATGCGTGGACCCTTGAGTCAACTGAGGTCAAGGATGTATACGTAATTGGTGATAGTGCTAATAGAGGTAGTTTTGGTACCCTGCCACATTCTGGATATGTAGCTAATTCTATGGCAAAAGTGGTAGCAGAAGCCATTGTAGCAAAATTAAGTGGTAAGAATCCACCTCGTCCGTTCATGTTGAATACGTGCTATAGCATGGTAAGTGATTCTGAGGCGATATGGATAGCCACCGTTTATGAATACAATGATGAAAAGAAACTTACTCTTCAAGTTGGCAAAGCTGGTGGTATTCCTGATAAGAGGAGTAAAATTGACAAAGAGCATCAATACAGCTGGGCAAATGCTATTTGGGAAGACACGTTTATGTAATGACCTAAGAGGGGGGTCTTCCCCCCTTTTTTTTATATTATGAAATAACTTTTAATTTCTTTATTTTTATGTTATTATGAAGGTGAACTTATTAAGATTTTTTTGATCTTATTATAATAACTTATTTTGAGGCACAGTTTGGCAAAGAAAAAGCATGATGTGTTAGAAGAGAAAACAGAAGAGATTGAAGATTTAGAAGAAGATATAAGTGAAGACCTGTTAGAAGAGTTAGATATCTCTGAATCACCTGAGAACTTAGAATTGGCGATATCTTCTTTGACAGATGATTCTCTTAAAGATTTTATAAACAAAATAGACAAATATAAGCCACTTACGCGCGAAGAAGAGTACCAATTAGGTAAAAGAATTCAGGAGGGTGATCAAGAGGCTTTAAACAAGTTGATTTTGTCTAATATAAAATTTGTTGTGTCTATGGCAAACAGATATAAAAATACCGGTGTAAGTCTCAGTGATCTGATAAATCAGGGTAATTTAGGCTTAGTGGAAGCGGCGAAAAGGTTTGATCCCGACAAAGGGGTAAAGTTTATCTCCTATGCTGTATGGTGGATAAGGCAGGCGATGATACAGCTATTAGCTGAGCAGTCCGGTACAGTAAAGCTACCCATAAAACAAGCAAGCTTGTTATATAAAATCAATGAAGCTATAGAAAATCTTTCAAAGAAATACCACAGGGAACCAACTTCTGAAGAGATTTCTGAGTATCTCGGTATACCAAAAGAAAATATAGAAAATATATTAATGGTTTCAAGAAATTATCTTTCCTTCGAAAGTCCTATAAAAGATGGTGAAGATAGGACGTTTCTTGACCTTTTGGAGTCAAAAGCTGTAAAAGTGGAAGATGAGGTGATCAATCAGACTTTAAAAGATACTCTTTATTCATTGCTTCAGGAACTTGACGAAAGGGAGGCAAACATTCTACGTATGAGATATGGTCTCGATGGTGAGACACCCATGACATTAGAAGAAGTAGGTAATATCCTAAATATAAGTCGTGAAAGGGTAAGGCAGATAGAAGTTAGGGCTCTTAATAAACTCAGAAAAAAAGCTGTACGAAAAAGACTTCAAGATTATCTTAATTAAAAATGTCGATATTCTCAAAGCTTAAAGAGGAGCAGCTTCTTTTATCCAAGATGGTAAGTTTGGTTCCGCTTGGGAAAAAAGTTTTTACTGCTGCAGGTATTGATGTTGCCTTTGATATGAGTAGAGGGAGTGGGTTTTGTGTTATTGTTGTGATCGATTCTACATTTGAAGTAGTTGAGGTTGTTAATCATATTGATCGAGTAGATTTTCCCTATATTCCGGGTTTTTTATCTTTTAGAGAATTACCTAT
>JAOAHS010000057.1 GCA_026415135.1 Calditerrivibrio sp.
AGGTTTTTATGCTTCTATCGTATATGCTCTCTTTAACGGTGCTGGATTCGATGTAGTCGCAGAAGATACCACAAACAGGGGCAGAATTGATCTAACCATTACTTACAATAACAAGGCTTACATCATCGAGTTTAAAGTAGTAGAAGATCAACCAGAAAAAACAGCCTTACACCAGATAGAAGAAAAAAAATATTACGAAAAATATGTAGGAAAATACGAAGAGATTTGCCTTATCGGAATTGAATTTAGCAAAAAACAGAGAAATATCGTAGATTTTGAATGGAAGAAAATCGAGGATATGGAAATAACATAAAGGATAGTTTTGATGGTAGAATAGGAAAAATATGGTAGATTTTAGCATGATGAAAAATAGAATATTACTTAAACTTTCCCAATATTCAAAAATCCTAATCACTGGTGCAAATGGACAGTTAGGATATGATTTTAGGCGACTTTTAGACAGCATAGGTGCTAATTATATAGCCACAGGTCATAAAGAACTGGATATTACGCAAAAAGACCGAGTATCCAATTTTGTAAAATCGATGGGATTTGATCTTATCATAAATTGTGCAGCCTATAATGATGTAGACAAGGCAGAAGATGATGAGGAAAACTGCTTTAAATTAAATGCTTACGCTCCACATGATTTAGCTAAGGTGGCAAAAGAGCTAAAAGCTACTTTTATCACTTATTCCACAGATTTTGTTTTTGATGGCAATAAAAATGCACCTTATACAGAAAATGATAAACCAAACCCGCTTTCCACATATGGAAAAAGTAAACTAGAAGGAGAAAACCTCGTATTAGAAGAATATGATAGATCCATAGTAATTCGCACCTCTTGGCTTTTCGGGATAAACAATAAAAATTTTAATACACAGGTTTTAAATTGGGCTAAAAATAATAAAGAATTAAAGATAGTAGATGACCAAGTCTCATCTCCTACGTATTCTTTTGATCTTGCTCTTTTTTCTCTTCTGTTACTTGAAAAAAAAGTTTTTGGTTTATTTCATTTTTCAAATGATGGGGTTGCAAGTAAATATGATCAGGCATTTTATCTTTTGAATAAGATAGGTTGGGATGGTGTGATACATAGAGGAAAAACATCAGAGTTTAATTTAAAAGCTCCAAGACCATCTTTTAGCAAGCTTGACAGTAGTAAAATAGAAAGTATAATGGGTATAAAAATACCTACCTGGCAATCTGGAATAGATAGATGGTGGGAGGAATTTAATGCCGTTTAGTTTTGAAAAGACTTTTTTAGATGGGGTGATATTGGTTACTCCTAAGATTTTTTTAGATGAAAGAGGCTTTTTTTTTGAGAGTTATAAAAAGTCAGATTTTTTCAATATTGGGATAAGAGAGGAGTTTCTTCAGGACAATCATTCCAAATCGATAAAAGGGGTTCTCAGGGGTTTACATTTTCAAAAAGAGCCATATGCTCAAGGGAAGTTAGTTAGATGTGTCCAAGGTGAGATTTTTGACGTTGCTGTGGATATCCGAAAAGATAGTCCTACATTTGGGAAATGGTATGGCACTATTTTAAGTGCGGAAAACAAAAAAATGTTATGGATACCCAAAGGGTTTGCCCATGGATTTCTGACATTATCAGAAACAGCGGAAATTATCTACAAAGTATCAGGAAGTGAATACAACCCTTCTTATGATGCTGGGATTATATGGAACGATCCCTCTATAAATATCGTATGGCCATTGGAAGATTATGGGATCAAAAAGCCGATCCTGTCGTCAAAAGATGAAAGTTTACCATTACTAAAAAATATTGAGGTATAGAGATGGATAATAGATATCAGTGTATTCTTGTAACGGGAGGGGCTGGATTTATCGGCTCCAATTTTATACGATACGTTTTTGAAAATACAGGTTTTGAAGGTAAGATTGTAAACATTGATAAATTGACCTATGCAGGCAATCTTGAAAATCTTGCAGATATAAATGAGAAATATTCTGACAGATATGTTTTCGAATGGGTTGATATTTGTGATTATGACAGAGTGGAGGATATCTTTAAAAGATACAGCCCAGATGCTGTGGTGCATTTTGCTGCTGAATCTCATGTAGATAGATCTATTCACGGGCCAAAAGATTTTATAAATACAAATGTTAACGGTACTTTTAATCTTATCGAAGCTGCAAGGAAATTTTGGCAAAATCGATTCGAAAACACAAGATTTCATCATATAAGCACAGATGAAGTATATGGCTCACTCGGTGATACAGGTTATTTTTACGAAACTACACCCTACGATCCTCGAAGCCCTTATTCTGCATCAAAAGCTGCATCAGATCATTTAGTAATGTCCTATTACCATACTTATGGGCTCAATGTTGTGATAACAAATTGTTCGAACAACTATGGTCCCTATCAATTTCCAGAAAAGCTCATCCCTCTTATGATCTTAAATATGCTCGATGAAAAGCCTTTGCCGGTATACGGCGATGGTAAAAATATTAGAGACTGGTTGTATGTGGAAGATCATTGCAGTGGTATTTGGGCTGTATTAAATAGAGGCAAAACGGGAGAAAAATACAACATCGGTGGTGAAAACGAATGGCATAATATAGATCTTGTAAATAAGCTCTGTGAAATTGTAGCAGAAAAGTTGGGTAAACCGAAAGATTATTTTAAGAGGTTGATCACTTTTGTTCAAGATCGACCAGGGCATGATAGAAGATATGCAATAAATTGCGATAAGATAAAAAATGAACTCGGCTGGCGACAAAGTGTAACATTCGAAGAAGGATTAAATATAACAGTTGAATGGTATTTAAACAATAAAAAATGGGTACAAAACATAAAAACTGGTAAATATTTAGAATGGTTAGAAATTAATTATAAAAAAAGATAGAGGAAAATATGAAAGGTATAATTCTTGCAGGTGGAAGTGGCACAAGGCTTTATCCAATTACTATACCTGTATGTAAACAGCTTTTACCTATCTATGATAAGCCGATGATATACTATCCCCTTTCTACCCTGATGTTGGCTGGTATTAGAGAGATTTTAATTATTTCAACCCCACAAGATATTTCAAGGTTTGAACAGCTATTTGGGGATGGCTCACATCTTGGTTTAAGTATCAGCTACAAGATGCAGCCAAAGCCAGAGGGGCTTGCCCAAGCTTTTATAATAGGTGAAGATTTTATAGGAAAAGAAAATGTTTGTCTTGTATTAGGAGACAACATTTTTTATGGACATAATCTTACTACCCTATTAAAAAGAAGTGTGGACAAGATCGAAAAAGATGGTGGAGCTGTGGTTTTTGGCTATTATGTAAAAGATCCAGAGAGATATGGAGTGGTGGAGTTTGATGGAAGTGGAAAAGTTTTAAGTATTGAAGAGAAGCCTAAGGAACCTAAATCTAATTATGCAGTAGTAGGGCTATATTTTTATGATAATAATGTGGTGGAGATAGCAAAAAATGTCAAACCCTCTTGGCGAGGGGAGTTGGAAATCACCACAGTGAATCAAGCTTATTTAGAGAAAAATAGTCTTACAGTAAAACTGTTGGGACGTGGATATGCTTGGCTTGATACAGGAACTGTGGATTCGCTTCTCGAAGCAAGCGAGTTTGTAAAGATCATAGAAGATAGGACTGGTCTAAAAATAGGGTGTATTGAGGAGATAGCGTATAGAAATGGCTGGATCACAAAAGAACAGCTACTCAAGCTTGCGGAATATGTAATAAAAAGTGGATATGGAGAGTATTTGATAAGAATAGGGAAAACAGTAATAAGTGAGAAGTGAGGGGTGAAGCCTGGATGGAAACGATAAAAATCAGAAATATTACATCACATACTTATGATGAGAAAATAATTCGGTTAGACATTTGAATTAATTATCTCCTGCAATATCGATCTTTTTATTAAAATTGTGAGAAAATTTGAATTGTTGAATAAAAGAAGAAAGTTTATTACAATAGACTTGGATTAATCAATCATTCAAAAGATAAAGTTTCTTTTAAAAGAAGAAAAAAAGATTAATAGGAAGTAATTTAATCATTGCTTTATCTCAATTAGTTGGAGATTCTGGTAGAATCGTTGTTTTGGATAATTTATCATCTATAAAAGTACCTGATCCTTGGAATGTCACTCCTCTACCTAACATTATGTTTGTAAAAGG
>JAOAHS010000058.1 GCA_026415135.1 Calditerrivibrio sp.
CTCCTCATCAGTTATCCCAAGCATAGCTGAGTAATTACTATCCATCGTAAGATCAAAAAGATTATTGAGTTCAGAAAAGACCCCAGTCTTAGAAAACTTGCTCACCCCTGTAAGCAAAACAAACCTAAGCTTCTCGATCACATCTGCACCCTTTAGGGTACCATAGAAACTTTTAAGTATATCTCTATTACCCTTAGCTATCTCAAGTCGATCTTCACCTAAACCCAAATGGGTGATGATTGGTTTATCGTATTCATCAATCAACACCACAATAGATGATCTATATTTCTTGTAGACCTTATTTACCAAATCTACAAACTGCTCCTTTATACCTGTCCCTTTTATGGATAAACCAAACTCTTCAGCCTTTTGAGATAGGTTAAACTCTATAGCCTTTACAAGGATATCTGGATTGTCCAGTGAGATGGTGTTAAAGTCAAATTTAATGACAACGTATTTTTCCCAATCGTAATCAGATTTTTCTATCCATAGCCCCTTGAACAACTCCCTGTTCCCTTTAAAGACCTGCTCCAGTGTGGATACCAGCAAAGACTTACCAAACCTACGGGGGCGGGAGAGGAAATGGTATTTGGATGAGATAAGCAGTTTATAGATATAATACGTCTTATCCACATACAAAAAACCTTCGTTTATGAGGTTGGCAATATTGGATTCACCTATGGGTAATCTTTTCTTCATGGCTATATTATATCAATAGTTTTTTAGTATGCAATATTTTGTTTTAGATGGGATTAATTGATCATGAACATATATGTTTTTTTGAGCCAAAGATTATCACATATTTTTACCGTATAGTTGTTTTCTGGCAGCTCCTCATTGGTCCGATTTAAAGCAAATCACTTTGGTTGAGTTTTCATAATTGTTGCTATGTCATGCCTTTGTAGTTAGTATCTGGATTATGGTGATACCATCTATTTTCTCAAAGTTAGATAAACCTTTAATAGGACAAATTTGTAATTGCAAAACTTTCATTGACAGGTACTTGTACATGTTTTATGCTATAAATGATCGATGTTTAATAAAATTGTAGGAGGTATATGGATGAAAATCATCATTTTATCTGGGGGTGGAGGTACGAGGCTGTTTCCGCTCTCAAGGGAGAGATTTCCTAAACAGTTTTTACCTCTTTTCGATGGTGAAAGTCTGCTTCAAAAAACTGTAAAAAGATCATTGAAATCAGTAGATGTAAAAGATATAATTATACTTACCAATAAAGATCATATATTTCATATCAAAAATCAACTCAAAGAGTTTACCTCTGAAAACGATATCCCAATTCTCCTCGAGCCTGTAAGGAGAAATACAGCACCTGCTATTGCTCTTGGTGTGTTGTACCTAATTGAAAAAGATAAGGTATCGATGGATGAGCCTATTCTTGTTTTACCATCTGATCACCTTATTACTCCTGATGATAAGTTTTTGCTTTATGTTAACTCTGCTGCCGATATTGCTGCTCAGGGTTATATTGCTACGTTTGGTATAAAACCATCAAAACCCGAAACTGGTTATGGATATATCGAAATAGATTCGAATATTAGAATTGGTGAAGGCTTCAGGATAGAGAGATTTCATGAAAAGCCTTCCTTTGATAGAGCCATAGAATATTTACATTCTGGGAAACATTTTTGGAATAGTGGAATGTTTTGCTTTACTGCGAAAGTCTTTCTGGAAGAGTTAAAGCTATACAGTTCTGAGATATATGAAAAGGTAAATCAACTGTCCTATGAAGAGGTGTTGGAAAATTTTTCTGAAATGCCTGATATATCTATTGATTATGCAATAATGGAAAAGACAGAAAAAGCCGCAGTGTTACCTATGGATATTGAGTGGTCTGATGTTGGTTCGTTTGAAGCGTTGTATGATGTTTTAAAGAAGGATCATTCTGGTAATGCAGTAAAAGGAACTGTTTCAAATATCTCTTCAAAAAATAATCTAATCATTGCCGATAGCAGGCATGTTTTTACCATTGGTGTTGAAGATCTAATCGTAGTTGAGACAGATGATACTGTTTTGATAGCTAAAAAAGGGGAAGGTCAAAGGGTAAAAGACTTGGTAAATCACCTGAAAAAGGGGGCAACAACTAAAGTCTTGACAGAGATACATACCACCGATTACAGACCGTGGGGGAAGTTTACCCTGCTCGATGAAGAGGATCGGTTCAAGATTAAAAGGATAACCGTTAGTCCCAATGAAAGTCTAAGCCTACAAATGCATTACCATAGAAGCGAACACTGGATTGTGGTTAAAGGGACTGCTTTGGTCGTATTTGAGGATGAAGAGGGTCAGTTAAAGGAGAAATTTGTGCGGGAAAATGAGAGCTTATATATACCTAAGACAATGAAACACAGGCTGATAAATCCCGGCAAAGTACCCCTTGAGATTATTGAGGTACAGGTGGGTGAATATGTGGGTGAGGATGATATCGTGAGGTTTGAGGATAGATATAAAAGAAATTAGATAAGAATATCTAACCTTGAATTTGTATGGATATGTTTGAATATTGCTGAAAATCCCTGTAAAATTATAATATGGAAAAGAGAATGAAAAAGCTTCCGATAGGTATTCAGAGCTTTGAAGAGATCCGTAAAGATAGCTATTATTATGTTGATAAGACCCTATTTGTAGATAAGCTTGTAAATGAAGGCAAATACTATTTCCTCTCCCGTCCCCGTAGGTTTGGTAAGTCTCTGTTTTTAGATACCCTAAAGCAGACATTTTTAGGTAAGAAGGAGCTGTTTGAGGGGCTTTACCTGTGTGATAAATGGGATTGGGGTGTGAGCTATCCTGTGGTGCATATAGATTTTGGAGGAGGGGTGGCAAAGGATGAGAGCGATCTTTTACGATGGATAGTCCAACAGATGGAGTTTAACTATCTTCAACTTGGACTCAATTTTTCTTATAGTGAAGATGTAAGGTATCTTTTTAATAAGCTAATCATAGAGGCACATAAAAAGTACAATCAGAAAGTCGTCGTTCTGATAGATGAGTATGACAAGCCGATCCTTGACAGACTTGATAACAAAGATGAGGCGGTGAGGATAAGGGAGGTGCTAAAGAATTTTTATAGTGTCATAAAGCCCCTTGATGCCTATGTGAAGTTTGTGTTTATCACTGGAGTGAGTAAGTTTTCGAAGGTGTCGTTGTTTTCTGGGTTAAATCAATTAAATGATATCACCCTTGATGAGGGCTATGGTACGATATGTGGATATACAGAAGGTGAGCTTAATAGTGTATTTGAAAAGGAGCTTATAGGTGAGGATATAGATGCAATAAGGTCTTGGTATAATGGGTATAGTTTTTTAGGTGAGTCTGTATATAATCCCTTTGATATTTTACTATATTTATCAAAGCGTAAATTTCATCCCTACTGGTTTGAGACAGGTACGCCAACATTTTTAATAAAGCTGTTGGTGGAAAAGGGATTTGATATGTCAAAACTTGAGAAGCTGGTAGCTATGGATAGCCTTATAGGTAGCTTTGATGTGGACTTTATAGAGCCAGAGAATCTCTTATTTCAGACTGGCTATCTTACAATAAAGGGGTATGAACAGATCCCAACGGGTAGTATATATTATCTTGGTTATCCCAACAAAGAGGTGAAGGTATCTCTAAATAGGTATATAACTGGCTATCTGACCCAGAGGCAAGTGGAATCGGGTAGGTTGTATAACGAGCTGTATGATCTGTTCAAGAGAGGGGATGTTGGTCGTATTGAAGGGGTTATCAGGGCACTTTTTTCGAGTATTCCTTATGAGTGGTATAGGAGCAATGAAATATCAAGTTATGAGGGGTATTATGCGAGTGTGGTGTATAGCTTTTTAAGTGGAGCTGGTTTTGATATGGTGGCGGAGGATTATACGAGTAAGGGTAGGATAGATTTGACGATTATGTATGATAACAGGTGTTATATTATAGAGTTTAAGGTATTGGAGCTTGATGGAGGAGGTAGTGCGTTATCCCAGATCAAGTCTAAGGGGTATGCGTCTAAATATGTGGGTAGGTTTGATGAGATATATCTTGTAGGGATGAGCTTTAGTAGAGAGGAGAAAAATCTAATAGAGTTTGAGTGGGAAAAGTGCTAATATCTTGTAATGAAGTATAAAAATAGCTGAAGAAAAATCAGCTAAAACTTTTATTGACTTTAAATCAAATTTAGATAAAATATCTATAATCGCAAAATCAGGGGAAGTCCGGTGTAAATCCGGCGCTGTCCCGCAACTGTGAGCTGGACGAAAGCCATAGATAGCCACTGCCTAAGAAAACAGGTGGGAAGGCTGGCAAGTAGGATGAAGGCAAGCCAGGATACCCTTTTGCGAAATAA